>CAKKSE010000131.1 GCA_919903025.1 Nitrospiria bacterium
GAGTAAGCCAAGGCATATACGCCTGGGAACTCGACACCCGACGCCTCATCTCGACACGTCCACGGCTTCCAGGACGAAAACTTATTCTCGTACATGCGCTAATGACAGATGACGGTCGAATTGAGCCGCGCCGCGAAGCGGCGTCGGCTCGAATGACTTGTTCGGTGGCGGATTGGCCTCCATAGGGCGAGGCTGAGTTCGTCCGACTTGAGGCCAATACGGACCTCGGCTGCCTCGTGTCATGCGTTCCACGGAGACTCGGCGGTCAATTCCCTGTCTCCATCGCGTTCGATGTTACCGTCCCGATGATGCGGGTCAGCACCTCCTCGAATGCCTCGCTGACATCGGGTGCGCCGCTCCTGGCGTGACCAACCTCATGCAAAAGCGTTCCTGCGTAAGACACCAGGCTCTTGAGGGCCGAGCGCTTGATGATAATCCGTCCCGTACTTGGTTCCCAGAGGCCCTCTGCCTCCTGGAAGGACACGGGATTCATGCGCATCGTCTCGGAGACGCGGATGTCCTTCACAGCCTTAGGCCGGCCGCCGCCCAGGGAAAGAATGGCGGAGGTCGCTTGGAAAATCCGGCGTTCCTTAGCAGTCAGTTCCTTCTCGGCCACGAACCGGAACTGGAAACTTTCATTCCATTCATGCTGGAACTGGCCAAGATCGCGGATGGGCTCGCCGGCGATATCCGCCATGCCTTTGATCTTGTCGCGAATGTTGTCTGGCACGGTCACGATGCGGTACCCGTCACCCCGGGCCTTCTCAACGACGCCAGCGGCAGTCACCAACTCTCCCGGCGTAAAGAACACGACCTTCTCCGCTGAGTTCAGAATCCTGCACGCGTGAACGCTCACGTCGGTCCATTTCAGCTCATCATGGAGTGCACCCGATTCGAAGCCCTTCAGGTCGTCGACGAGCGCGTCCGCCACAGCACGGTCCTTCGATGCAAGGAGGATTGCCTTCACACGGTCCGTGTAGGCGGTTCGGCCTACGTTGGTCCGCTCCCGGTTCAATGCGTGCTTGATAGCCTTGTTGATGGAGGTAATGTTGTACGAGAAGAGGAAGTTCTCCTCTTCAGCGACTTTCACGCCGTTGACGTAGATTCTAGCCGCACCTTTGCGCGTTGCGAGGACTTGGCCATCCTTCGTGTCTTCGACAATGCGTTCGCCGGAAAAGCGGAGGAAGAGGTCCTTCGCCTTCTCGATATCCGCTTCGCGACATCCGGAGAGGATCACATCCGTCCCGACGAGGTTCGGGTCCGATGGAGGGTCCACGTATGCGTGCAATGTGATGAGATCTTTGAAGCCGTGCTTCTCGGACTTGCCAATTCGGATGTCTCCGTGCTTGGACCGGAGGACGACGCCCACCCTCCTACGGTCAAACGTTGCAAGCGCATCCTTGAGCCCGATGCCGAACTTGCCGATGACCCGGGGGTCCTTCAGCTTCTCGTCGTTCTCCTTCTGTGTGAGATGTTCATATTTTAGGCCGCGACCGAAGTCCTGAATATGCCAGGTCTCGCCCTCCTTGTAGATGCGCATCGGCTTGGTGCCGGTCAGAACCTCCTCGTCGATTGCATTCGCGATGACCTCGCGGACAGCGTGGTAGGTCTCCCAGTTCTCGAGGATCTTTTCGATGTTCAGGTCAAACGCGCGCCCGTCCAGGTTCGTTTCTTGGCGCCGGCTTGGTTTCATTCCAGCTTCACTCCTATTCCCGCCTCAGTTCCGTACCAGGGGCTTAACCCCAACCCGCCTCTTGACCATGCCGCCTGGGGCGGAGGCGCAGTCCCTGGGTCCGTGCGGTCAGGTGCTCTCCTTGCTGGCCAGGCCGCGACTGGCCATAAGGCCCGCCGTGGGGGTCTGTGAAGGTACTGTGCGGGGCCAGAGAATGCTGGAGCCGTCTAACCAGTAGTTGAACGACTGGTGGGAGTTTGGCAG
>CAKKSE010000132.1 GCA_919903025.1 Nitrospiria bacterium
TCGACGCGCGTCATTATCCCGCTCGGATTGCGATGAGGCGCTACTATATCATTTTTTCACTTTCCCGCCAGCAGGCGGATGGGATCCCCCTCCTTTGCAGGGAGGGGCGAGGGGAGGTAGAATGCGGTCCGAAAGAGGCCATCGCCGCCGCCGGTCGGAGCCTCTGACCTGTCCGCGGCTGGAGCGTCTTGAAGCCCTCGCCGCTCACAAACAAGAATCGAGAAAGGGAGACAAGCCATGAGCATCGTTCACGCGCGCGAGACCTTGCTCTTCCGGGTCGACGGAATGTCCCGCAAAGGCGGCATCCTCTGAACCGGGTGACCGGAGGGCATCCGGGCCGCCCTGTCAGGGCTGGCGGGCATCGAAGAGGTCGATTTTGACCTGGGGCGGGACCGATTTGCCGTGCGGGCTGTTCCCCGCATGGTCTCTCTGCAACAAATCGAAGAGGCCGTGATGGCCCACGGCCGGCGGGAAGGGCTGGAGTACAGCGTGACCTTTCTTCCCGCGGAGCCTCTCCCTCCGGCAGAGGCTCCGGCTTGAAGAAATCCCTCCTCTCGCATACGGGCTCCGCTGTCTCAGCCGTTCTGGCCCCGGCCTGCAACATCCTGCCCCTGGTTCTGGCCGGCTTGGGTCTGGGATCCGTGGGGCTTGCCGCGGCCCTGGAACCATGCCGCCCCCACGCGCTTCTTCAGGAGAGCAGATCCTGCTTCTTTTCCTCGAACTCCTTCCGGTCAATCTCGCCCCGGGCGTAGCGCTTCTTGAGGATTTCGAGGGCCGAATCCTCGGCTTTTGACCCGCCCTTCTCGGCGCCGCCGCCGGCGACCAGCTTGATCAGGACCACGAGGCCCAGGATCAGCAAGGCCCAGATCAGGATCATGAATACGATGCCAAACCCTCCCATCCCCCATCCGTATCCCCAGTCCATCATGACGTCTCACCTCGCTTTCTCAAGGACAGCGGTCATGCCCATCGGGCAGCGCCCATCCATCTCATGCACGGCTCAGTCCCTTCCCGGGCTCAGCGCCCCTCGCGGCCCTCGCGCTTAGAAGGCTTGGCGTACCGCTCCGGGTCCTTCTCGAAGCACGTCTTGCAGGCTTCCGCGCAGAAATAGTAGGTCTGACCGCCGTGAGTCGTTTTCGCGGGCGCCTTCTTCTCGTCCACTTCCATCCCGCATACCGGATCCTTGGTCATCTTACTCACCTCCTCTCTCCTTGGCGCTCCCCAGCCGGTTCCATGATTACTCCGGCTGGGGAGCGCCTATGTTTCAAATAACCATCCTCAACGGCGAGCAATTCCCCTCAGATACTCGCCTGCGGCCAACGCCGTACGCGCCCCCTCGCCGGCCGCGATGATGATCCGCTTCCCGTAACCGTTGGCCACGTCGCCCGCCGCGAAGACACCCGGAACGCTCGTGCCGCCGTCGGTTCCCACCATGATCTCCCCGCGCTCGTTCCTCTCCGCCAGATGCGCCACGCAGTCGGCGTTGGGCAGGAATCCGATCTCGATGGGGGACTTAGGGACGTTGATGCATTGGGTGCATATCAACGCCTTCCCGGCAA
>CAKKSE010000133.1 GCA_919903025.1 Nitrospiria bacterium
CATGAGCGCCGCGAATCCGGGCGTCACGCGGCGGGCGAAGAGTTCCTCTTCCGTCACGCCGAACCGCTCGCGCTCCTCGCGGGGCAGGTAGATCCTCCCGCGGTCCAGGTCTTCCCCCACGTCGCGGAGGATGTTCGTGAGCTGAAGGGCCGTCGAGAACGACCGGCCGAGGCGAAACGCTGTCTCTCCCCTCGCGCCGAAGATGGCGAGCGTGATGTCCCGGATCGTCGTCGCGACGAGGTCGCAGTATACGATCAGCTCCTCGAATGTCTCGTACCTCGTCTTCGCCAGGTCCATCCGACAGCCGGCGATGAGCCCCTCGAAGGCTGTCTTGGGGATCAGGAAGCGGGAGAGGGCGTCGGCCAGAGCGATTCCGGCCGGGTGCGCCGGGTTCCCCGAGTAGGTCCGATCGAGCTCCGCCTCCCATTCCATCAATCGATCCTCGGGCGAGCCCGTGCCCGGGAGATCCACCTGGTCATCCAGATAGCGGCAGAAGGCGTAGGCCGCTTCCGTGGCCCGCCTCTTGTCCCTCGGGAGGAACCTGAATCCCACAGAGAAGTTGGGTCCCGCCCGCCGGGTGAGGTCGCGGCAGTGACG
Organism: Nitrospiria bacterium; assembly: GCA_919903025.1. Classification (GTDB taxonomy): domain Bacteria; phylum Nitrospirota; class RBG-16-64-22; order RBG-16-64-22; family RBG-16-64-22; genus RBG-16-64-22. Next base: position 598 of record CAKKSE010000133.1, read on the forward strand.
ATAGGCCTGGTCAGGAGTCATGAGGAAGGGAATTGTAAATTGGAAATTGGAAATTGAAAATTGGAAATTTCAAAGTGAAAGGCGAGGACGGGACAAGAATTGAAAATTGAAAATTGAAAATTTCAAAATGATAGAGCGAGGACGCGGCAAGAATTGTAGTAAGCAGAGCACTCGGCGCCGCTGTTCCGGACGCTGTTCCGGACTCCGCTTGGGATGTTTTCCAATTTACAATTTTCAATTTACAATTTTCAATCTGATTTTTCCCCCAGAGGCGGCGGGGCCGCGGCCGGGCGTCTTCGGCACCAGTGGTCGGGCGGGCGGTGGGCGCACGGGCCGCGGCGGCCCCAGGCGAGGCGGATGAAGGGGAGCATGAGGCGGCGGATCGCGGAGGGCTTCTGCCAGGCCATCAGATATTCCCGAAAGTCCTTTCGGGCCGCCTGCCGGGCGAAGCGGGCCAGGCCCGCGTTCCCAGACGATTCGTAGAGAAACCGGCCGACAAGACTGGCCGCCTGTCGGTCCTTCTGTTTTTCGGTTTCGGCGATCAGTCCCTCGCCCAGCAAGCGCAGGGCCGCAAGGCGGCCCGTTTCAAAGGCCCTTCTGATTCCGAGCCCGAAAAGGTAGTCCTGGTACCCCCCGGCCTCGCCCGCAAAGAGGGGGGATGTGTGCGCGACCCTTCCCTGATTGACGGCACGGCGTTTCCACCCCCACCCTTCCCTCCCCCCTCCGAGGGGGAGGGTGAGGGAGGGGGGGCGGTTCAGCGTGAAATTCATGTACGAATAGGCTGTCCGGGCGTTTTCTTTTGCGATCTTCTCGACTGAGTCGAACCGGTCCGCGCACGCCCGGAAGAATTCGTCGATCCTCTTGAAGTGCCGCGTGATGGCGCAACCCATCGTCCCCCATCCTTCAAGAACGAAGAGATAGGCGTACCCGCCGGGAGAGACCGCCTGGTCGAAGAGGACCCAGACACGGTCTCGCGCCCCGGTCCGGAAGACGGTTTCACGGGCCAAACCGTCCGCGGCGGCCGGGCCCGTCGCCACGATGTCGGCCTGGCCGGGATCGGCGGGACCGATCCGCCGGTTGAACTCCACCCGAACGCCCATCCTCTCCGCCTGGAGGAGGAGGCCGCGGTCGAGCGTTCCTTCGTCCGGGCCGCGCTTGAGGAAATAGCCGTAAGGGAGGCCGCTCTTCACCGGATGGCCGTTCATCCGGTGGTCGAAGAGGACGGCATCCCAGGCCGGCTTGAGCCAGAAGTTCGTGTCGATCCCGATGGAGTAAAGGAACGAGAGCGCGTCTTCCGGCTGGGAGTGGTTCTCGAGGATCTGGAAGCCGCCGATGAAGCGGCCGCCGACCGTGGGCCGGGCCTCGGCCACCGTGACGGAGAGCCCGGCGCCGGCGAGCGTCATGGCCGCCGTGAGGCCGGCTGGACCGGCCCCGGCGATCAGGATGGGAGAATCGGGCATCGAGGCTCCGGCATCTCGGTTAATGGGTGAATCGGTGAATGGGGGACTTAGCTGCAAATCGGGTTTTTTCGGTTTCCCGATTAACCGATTCACCTATTAACCCATTCACCGATTCGCGGTTCTTCATGCTAGAATATCGCCGGCTTAAGGACAAGCATCAAACCCTTTAGTGAGGAGGCCATGGTGTCGGTATCGGGAACCCGGTTCTACTACAAATCGACCTGAAACGCCAGCCGGAGAGCGAGGAGTTTCCTTGCCAAAACGGGCGCGAAGTATGAGGAGCGGGACATGGAAAAGACCCCTCTGAACGAAGACGAAGTCCGGGAGCTGGTCGGCAATCGTCCCATAGAGCAGTTCCTGAATCCCCGGTCGGAGATCTTTCGGGAGCGGCGGATGAAGGAGAACCGGCCGGGCAAGGAGGAGGCGGTCAAGCTGATGGCGGAGGACGCCAACCTGATCCTCCGGCCGATCCTCGTCCGCGGCGCCCGGATCCATATCGGTTTCGAGGGGCTGCGGGACCAGCGCGCCTATCGCGACCTGATCGCCTGACGCTCGATGTCCCCGCGGCTTGTCTTCAACGAGGCTCTCGATGACCAGGTCGTAAACCTGATCGCGGCGTGCGGCGTCTCGCCCAACGCCGACCTCGTGAAGGACATCATTCACACCGCCCTCCGGGCCGTCATCGACGGAACGGACCGGGGCGACCTCAAGATCCTCTCCCGCGCCCTCCGCGAGCTGAGGTACGCGTTCAAGGTCTTCGCGCCGTACAAGGACAGGCGGAAGATCTCGATCTTCGGCTCCGCCCGGACGAGCGAGGGCGAGCCGATCTACGCCTACGCCGCCGAGTTCGGGAAAAGGATCGCCGACGCGGGGTTCATGGTCATCACTGGCGCCGGGGAGGGGATCATGGAGGCGGGTCACCGGGGGGCCGGCCGCGACCGATCCTTCGGCCTCAACATCCGGCTCCCGTTCGAGCAGGCCCCCAACGAGGTGATCGAGAACGACCCCAAGCTGATCCTTTTCCACTACTTCTTCACTCGGAAGCTCTTCTTCGTGAAGGAAGCGGATGGACTCGTCTTCTTCCCCGGCGGGTTCGGAACGAACGACGAGGCGTACGAGTCGATGACGCTCGTTCAGACGGGGAAGAGCGAGATGGTCCCGCTCGTCATGCTCGACGTTCCCGGCGGGACCTACTGGCGGGAGTGGGAGGGGTTCGTGAGCGACCACCTCGTCCGCCGCGGACTGATCGCGCCGGAAGACCTGAGCCTGTTCACCGTGACCGACTCGATCGACGCGGCGATCGGGGAGATCGAGCGTTTCTACCGCGTGTACCACTCGTCGCGCTACGTTCACGACGCGCTGGTCCTCCGGCTGACGGCGCACCTGCCTCCGGAGACCGTAGAGGCGCTGAACGATTCCTTCTCGGACATCCTCACGGAGGGGCGGATCGAGAGCGCCCACGCTTTTCCGGAGGAGGCCAACGAGCCCCAGACGTTCCACCTGCCGCGACTGGTGTTCCGCTTCAACCGCAAGAGGTTCGGGAGGCTCCGACAGCTCATCGACGCCGTCAACAGGGCGCCCGTGACCCCCGAAGCCCACCACGCGATCCGGACGCCGGGGGGATGAATCGGAAGCGGGGAAACGAGGCATGGGTGAAACGGTGAATTCCCCCCCCCCACCTTCGTCCTCCCCCGCGAGGGGGGAGGAGAGTGCCAATCTGTCGTATTGAGAATCCCCTCCCCCTTGAAGGGGGAGCAACTGTGTTGAATGTCAAGATGTCTGA
>CAKKSE010000134.1:0-2380 GCA_919903025.1 Nitrospiria bacterium
GCCCATCGCGGCGCTGTCGAGGATCACGGCCAGCCTGGCCGGGGGAGAATTCGGCGCGCGGGCGCCCGTAGAGTCACGCGACGAGGTCGGGCAGTTGGCCTCGTCCTTCAACGAGATGGCCGAGAGACTGGCAGGGTCGCGGAGCGTGATCCTGACCGAAAAGTCCCGCCTCGAGGCCCTGATCCACGGCGTGAGAGAAGGCGTCGCTTTCGTCGATGCGGGCGACCGGGTCGTCCTTCTCAACGACGCGGCCCAGGCGCTTCTGGGTGTCGAGAGCGTCGAGGCCGTCGGCATGCCCGTCTTCGCTGCGTTGCCCGGCCTGGGGGGGCTTGTGCCGATGCTGGAGGGATTCCGGGCGGGCGAAGAAGAGCATTGCGATTCCGAGATCGGATTCCGAGGGCGCGACCTGGAGATCACGGCCTCGCCAATCCGGACGGACGGGGAATACCTCGGGACGGCGCTCGTCTTCCGCGACGTCACGGAGCGGAGGCGGGCGGAGGCGGCGCTCCGCGAGAGCCAGGCCCAACTGGCGCATTCCCAGAAGATGGAAACGATCGGGCGGCTCGCGGGCGGCGTGGCCCACGACTTCAACAACATGCTGACCGTCATCTCCGGGTATGCCCAGGTCGTTCTAAAGGGCTTGAAGTCCGGCGATCCGCTCCGGCCGGACGTGGAGATCATTCGGCAGGCGGCGGAGCGGACGGCTTCGCTCGCGCGCCAGCTGTTGACCTTCAGCCGCCGGCAGGCCTCGGCTCCCCGGATCATGAGCCTGGGCGACATCCTCTCGGGGCTGGAGAAGATGGTCGGGCGTCTTGTCGGCGAAGACATCGATCTGGCCGTTCGCGCGGCGCCGAACATCGGGAACGTCAGGGTCGACCCCGGACAGATCGAGCAGGTGGTGATGAACCTGGCCGTCAACGCCCGGGACGCGATGCCGAGCGGAGGCAGGCTTACGATCGAAGCAACGGACGCGGACCTCGACGAGGCGTACGCGCGGGCTCACGTCGGCGTCCCGCCGGGACGGTACGTCATTCTCGCCGTCTCCGACACGGGCTTGGGGATGGACGAGGAAACCCGGTCGTGCATCTTCGAGCCGTTCTTCACGACGAAGGAGGTCGGGAAAGGGACCGGCCTCGGGCTCTCGATGGTCTATGGGATCGTTCAGCAGAGCGGCGGGCACATCGAGGTCGAAAGCGCCCCGGGCAGGGGGACGACGTTCAAGATTTACTTTCCGCGCGTGGAGGAGACGGCCCCGGCGGAGGCCGGGACCGCCGCCCGGGAGATCACGGCGCTCCATCCGGACGGCAAAGGGACGATCCTGGTCGTGGAGGACGAGGAAGAAATCCGCAAGCTGATCCGGAGGGTCCTGTCATCTCAGGGATACGAACTCCTGGCCGCGTCGAGGGGAGACGAGGCGGTCACGGTCGCGGAACGGCACGGGGGACCGATCGATCTTCTCCTGACCGACGTCGTCATGCCCGGAATGAGCGGGCGCGAAGCGGCCTCGCGGCTCTCCTCTCTCCGCCCCGGCATGAAGGTCCTCTACATGTCGGGGTACGCCGCCGGGGCGATCGTCCACCACGGCGTTCTCGATCCGGGCACGTCCTTCCTCCAGAAGCCGTTCACGCCGGATGCCTTGCTTCGGAAGGTCCGGGAAGTGCTGGACAGGTAGGCCGCTGGCAGATACAGTTGTCCGCGAATCACCGGCATTCTGGAGAATGAGTGATGGCGACCAGGGCGGCCGAGGTGATCGGTTATGCGAAGGCCAAGATTTCTAGACAAAAAAAGGTCGTTAGAGACCTCGCCGGACTCGCCCGCAAGGTCATGGCGGAAGACGCCTCGGTCGAGAAGGTGATACTCTTCGGTTCCCTTGCCGGGGACACCTTCACGGCCCGGAGCGACGCGGACCTCCTGATCGTTCTCAAGGACAGCGATCTGCGGTTCCTGGACAGGATACCGCGCTTCCTTCTCCTCTTCGCCGGTGCGCCTGTTCCGACGGATGTTTTTCCCTACACGGAGGAGGAGACCAAGCGGGTTTCTCTGGCCCGGAGGGCGATCTCGACGGGGGTCGTGCTCAGTGCTAGGGCTAAGCGCGGGCGAGCGTGATGAGAGTCAGCTCCGGGCGGGCGTGGAGGCGGACGGGGGGGCCGGTCGTTCCGATGCCCCGGTTTACGTAGAGGAGACCCTTCCCCTCCACGAAGAGGCCTTCGGGATAGGGCGTCACAAGATGGGCGGCCGAGAGCGTCACGCCCGGAAGCGAAAGGGCGAGCTGGCCGCCGTGGTAGTGGCCCGAGAGCGTGAGGGAGACGCCTCTTCTCGCGGCGGTCGGGAAGATCTCGGGGCGGTGCGAGAGCAGGATCGTGAAGAGCCCGTCCGGTCC
>CAKKSE010000134.1:2480-4366 GCA_919903025.1 Nitrospiria bacterium
AGGTCCGGCTGGCCGAACCGGATGTCGGCGATCCCCGCGATCCGGATCTCGTCCGCCCCCCGCGCGAGCGCAACCGACCCGTTCTCGAGCACCGTCACGCCGATCTCCTCAATCCCGCCCTTGATCGTGTCGATCCGGCCGTACATGTATTCGTGGTTTCCGAGCGACGCGATCGTCCCCAGCGGCGCGCTCAGCGACGCGAAGGCCGACAGGAAAGGGTCGAGGTCCTTCATCGACGCCGAGATGTAGTCGCCCGTCAGAAGGATCAGGTCGGGGTGAAGCGCGTTCATCTGCTGGACGAGCTTTCGCAGGGTCGCGGGATCCATCGACAGGCCGGAATGGATGTCGCTCGCCTGGAGGACCGTCAGGCCGTCGAACGAAGGCGGAAGGCTTGGGAAGGGAAGGGTCTTTCTCACGATCTCAAGCCGGGCGGTGTCGAACGTGGCCCCGTAAGCCGTGGCGACCATCGGCGTCGCCGCGACGGCCCCGAACGCCCGCCCGAGGAACGCTCTTCGCTCCAGATTGACGGGGCGCGGGTTGCGCCGCCGGGCCCTCACGCGGCCGCGGAAGTGGGAAACAACATCACGCGCGCCGAGGAGAAGGGCGGTGCCGATCGCGCCGAAGCTCCAGACGGCGAACGGGTACTTGAGGACGGCGTAGGCGGAACGAACGCCCGGCTCGGGACCGATGAACCACGCGATGTACGGGACCTGCATGACGCCGACAAAAACCGCCAGGGAAGCGACGAGCAGGGACTTGAAACGGGGAGTGAACCCGGAACGCCGGATTCGGCGGCGGGCTTTGACGAAGAGGTAGACCTGGACCGAGGCCAGGATCAGGAACAGGACGACGAGATGAATTGTGTAAGGGCTGCGCGGGGGCATGGTTTCTTTTCGGCTTTCAGTGGGGTGAATATTAGCACATTGATGCCCCGGCTGGCTAGTGCGGAGTGTCTTCGGTTCCATCGGTTGCCGTCGAGCGCGGCGGTGTGATACATAGGGCCGTGGGTCGAGGACGACCGGAGGCGGATGATGCTTGAGGGCCGGGTGGCTCTGGTGACGGGCGGGGGGAAGGGGATCGGGAGAGCGATCGCTCTGGCCTTCGCCAAACGTGGAATCAGGGTGGCGGTCTGCGGCCGGAGGGAATCCTCGCTGAACGAGGCCGTGGCCGAGATCGAGGCCTCCGGCGGGACCGGTCTGGCGCTCCGGGCGGACGTGACGGATCGGGCGGAGATCGAGGGCGCCGTCGAGGCGGTCGCGAGGGCCTGGGGACAGCTCGACATCCTGGTGAACAACGCCGGCGCTTCGGGCCGGACGCCCATCGATTCCGACGACGACGCCCGTTGGCATTCGATCCTGGCGGCGAACCTCACGGGCACGTTCTACGCCACCCGGGCCGCGCTCCGGAAGATGGGAGAGGGCGGGCGGATCATCAATATTTCCTCCGTCCTGGGGAAATTCGGCGTTCCGGGGTACGCGGCCTACTGTTCGGCCAAGCACGGCGTCATCGGGTTCACGCGCTCCGTGGCGATGGAGGCGGCCGGCCGCGGGATCACGGTGAACGCGATCTGCCCGGGATGGGTGGATACCGAGATGTCCCGCCTGGGGATGGACGAGCAATCGGCCGTCATGGGGGTCCCCGTCGAGGAGTTTCGGAAGAAGGCGCTGGGGGCCGTGCCGATCGGCCGGTACGTTCTGGCCGAGGAGGTCGCCGCCCTCGCGATCTATCTTGTGTCTGATGAAGCCGCGGGGATGACGGGGCAAGCGATCAACATTTGCGGGGGCGCGACGACGGCGTAGGGCGGTGAATGGGTGAATCGCCCCCCACCTTTGTCCTCCCCCGCGAGGGGGGAGGAGGAAAACAAGCGGGCGGATTCTCAAGCCCCT
>CAKKSE010000135.1 GCA_919903025.1 Nitrospiria bacterium
ATCCCCCAACATATCACAAAATCCATGAGAATCTGGCGGTTCGTGGCGTTGTCGTCGACGACCAGAACCCGCTTTCCGTCAAGATCGTCACGTTTCGACGGTTCCTCTCCAACGGCGAAGGGACGTTTCTCGAAACGCGCCGTGAACCAGAACAACGACCCTTTCTCCGGCTCGCTCAGGGCGCCGATCGATCCCCCCATCATCGCCGCGAGCTGTTTGCAGATGGCGAGCCCCAGGCCCGTCCCGCCGAAGCGCCGGGTCGTCGATCCGTCGGCCTGCGTGAACACGTCGAAGATCCGCTCCATCGCTTCAGGCGCGATCCCGATCCCCGTGTCCCTCACCTCGAAGCGGAGCAGGGCCGTCTCCGCCGCCTCCTCCTCGTTCTCGACGCGCACAACGATCTCCCCGCTGGGCGTGAACTTGACGGCGTTTCCGATCAGGTTGGCGAGGACCTGGCGGAGCCGCCCGGGATCGCCGCGCAGGGCGTCGTGCGCCCGGCCGTCCACGACGCACGTGATCTCGACTCCCTTGGCGTGGGCCGACTCGGCGAACAAAGCGGTCGTGACCTCGACGACGTCGCGGAGGGAGAAGTCCACGGACTCGAGATCCAGCTTTCCCGCCTCGATCTTGGAGAAGTCCAGGATGTCGTTGATGAGGTTGAGGAGGGTCTCCGCGGAGCCGCTCAGGGTCTCGGCGAACCGCCGCTGTTTGGACGACAGCGGCGTGCCGAGCAGGAGGTCCACCATGCCGATGACGCCGTTCATGGGCGTCCGGATCTCGTGGCTGATGTTCGCCACGAACTGCGACTTCGCCCGGCTCGCCTCCTCGGCCTTCCGGGCGAGATCGAGGGCGGTCCGCGTGGCGGCTTCCAGATCGCGCGTCCTCTCCTCGACCTTCTTTTCGAGCGTCCGGCTGTAGCTCTCGACCTCTTCCCGGTAGGACCGGAGCCTTGCCAGCATGGCCTCGAAGGAGACGGCGAGATCGTGGATCTCGTCGTTCGTCCGGATGTCGATTTGGTGGTCGAGCTTGTCGTCGGCCACGCCGCGGGTCACCTCGACCAGAGAGAGGATCGGCCGCGTGATCCGGCGGGTCAGCAGGATCGTGGCGAGCACGCCGACGAGCACGAAGGCCGCGGTGGAAAGAACCGTCTTGCGGAGGAAAGCCTGCATCTGCTTCTGCATGCTCGACAGGCTGATGCCAAGCTGGATGAATCCGAGCGTGCTCTCCTCGCCTCCGCCTCCCTTGATGTCGAGGAACATCCGCGTGGGATCGCTGGCCGACGCTCCCACGACGGGGACCAGGAGGTCGATGTATCGGGCGCCGCCCCGGCCCGCCTGCGTCTCCGAGAACCGAACCCTCGATCCCGGAAAGGGTTCCCTGGAGACGTCCATGGGGAGAACCGCGACCCCCGCCTCCGTCACGCTCCCATGCAGGACCCGTCCCTTCGCGTCCGTGAACCGGACGTAAGCGACGTGCTGGTACGACTTCAGGCTCCGGGCGATCTGCGCAAGGGCGTCCGGGTTCTGGGTGAAGACGGCGTATTCGCTGTTCTGGGACAGGTGCTCGGCCAGCGCCGCTCCGTCGCGGAGCAGGTCCGCGTAGTGCTCCGACACTTGGGTCCGGGCCAGCAGGGCAACCGTCCCCCCGGTCGTCACGAGGATCAGCCAGATCGTCAGGATGTTGAACTTGGCCGCTAGACCGTACCGCCTTCTGGATTTCATTCCGTCATCCTCTCCTACTCGACGATCTCAACCGCGCCCCGGACCAAGGGCTCGGGGATATTCAGCTTCATGTGGCGGGCGGTCTTGAGGTTGACCGCGTAGACCACCTTGCGAGCGGGCTCCGGAGGGATGGCGGAGACGGGCGTTCCCCGCAGGATCCTGACCGCCATTCCGCCGCACTGCTCCCCGATGTCGGCGTAGTCGCGGTCGAGCGCGTAGAGCGCGCCGGCCCTGACCCACGAGCGGGACAAGCCCACGAAAGGAATCCGGTTCCTGAGCGAGAATAGGAGAATCGGCTTCGCCGTCTGGGGCGTGATCACCACCGAGTCTGGAACCCCCCAAAGAACGTCGGCCCGGCTCCCGAGACTCTCCAGCGCGTCGGGAATCTCGGTCGGCGATTCGACGCTCCGGGCGTGAAGCGTGAGCCCCGCTGCCTTGGCCGCCTGGGCGGCGGCCCGGATCCAGACCGGACTCCGGGCGCGGGAATGGAGAACGCCGACGTTCTTCTGCCCCGGAAGGAACCGCTTGAGCCACACGAACTCGGTTTCCGCGGGGAGCTCGAGGAAGACCCCCGTCGCGTTCCCGGCCCCGCCCAGGTCGTCGGCGTTCAGGACGAGCCCGGCGACGATGGGGGTTTCCGGGAGACCGCGCCCGGCGGTCTGCGCCGCAAGCGAGCCGATGGCGAAGACGACGTCCGCGCCCTGCTGTCGCACTCTTTCCAGCGCGGCCCGCGCCCGACCGGCATCTCCCTGGAGAAAATGAAGATGGTACCCGGCCTTGACGCCGCTCCTCTCCACGGACTTCTGGAATCCCGCAAGCGCCTCCTTGTACGGCGCATCGTCGTGGCTGACGACCACGGCGATCCGGGCGCTCCGCGCCAACGGGGCCGCCTCGGCGTGAGCGACACACGCCGCAAGTCCCAGAAACAGAACGGGGAGGAGTCTCCGATGAAGACGCAATGCCCCCTCACCCCTCCCCTCTCCCCCCGCAGGGGGAGAGGGGGCAGAAAAGGGGGAGAGGACCAAGTTGAGGGGGTGAAGACAATGCCGGCGATTGCGCGCTCATGGCGGTCCTCACTAGAACTCGTACGTCGCCTTCAGCCGGAAGGAACGCCCGTCCTGCGGAATTGCGTCCTGCACGTGGCTGTCGCTCGCCGGGTCGGAATATTTCCTGTCGAAGAGGTTGTACACGGCGGCCGTAAGGACCAGCCCTCCGATCCACCGCCGGCTGGACAGAACAAGGTTGCTCACGGCGAAGCCGCCGATATCCCCGCCCGAAACGGTCTTCCGTTTGCTCGTGAACTGGGACTCCAGACCCGCGTACAACTTGTCCCCCACGATGGGAACGCCCACCCTGAGCTTCGCCAAGTGCCTGGGCGAGTTGCTCAGCGCCTCGCCCGTCGCCGCGTCCTCGCTGATCTGATAGGCCCAGCTCGCCCGTCCCTCGACACGGCCGGCAACAACTCCCCGCGCTTCCAGCTCGATACCGCGGGCGTCCACCCTCCCGGTGTTCCGGAAAACCAGAAGGCCGTCGGCCGGGTCCGTCTCCTGGTCGATCAGGCTCTTCACCTTGCACCGGTAAAGCGACGCCGACGCGCGGAAGTCGCCGCCAACCGCCTGCTCCAGAACCAACTCCGTCGTCTCGATCTTCTCGGGCTTCAGGTCCGGGTTCGTTTTCTGAGAGAACCCGGCATCGTTGTAGTACATCTCGTAGACGTTCGGGGAGCGGAACGCCGTCCCGTAGAGGAGCTTGGCCGTGGTGCCGCCCGCCGGAGCGTTGTAGATGACGGCCATCCGGGGATTTGTGGTGCCGCCGAATGTATCGTAGTCGTCGTACCGGACGCCCAGATTGAGAAGGAAGCCTTGGGAGACCCGGACCTCGTCCTGGAGATAGACCGCCCACCGGGCCGATCTTCGCCTCTCGGAAAGTATCTCCGAAGACACGCCGTCTTCGTTGACCGCCGTCTGATCCTGTTGCAGGTTTCGCTGGTACTCGGCGCCGACGACGAGCTTGTGAGACGGGGATATCTTTCGCGTCAACAGCGCCTCGGCCGTCCACCATCTCCCGACGCCCTGGTCGTTGTTCATGTGGTTGGCGTACTGGTAGTCCGCGTCGTACAGATAGGTGTTGTAACCGCCCCTCAGCATGATCTGCGAGTGATCGCTCAGGTCGCGCTGGAACTTGAGGTTCACGAAGAGCTGTTGGGGGTCGAGGACGCGAGTCCGGGGATCGCCGAAGACCGTCTCGTAGACTCCCGTCGGGAGGGTCTTCTCGCGTGTAACGCGGCCGGCTGAAAGAGCGAAGTCGCCGAACGAGACCTTGGCGAGAAGGTTCACGGCCCGCTCGTCGTCGTCGCGTTCGGCGATGCCGTTGTTCGTCGACGGGTCGTCGTATTCGCGGAAATAGAGCCTCTGCCCCTCGCTTTCGAGCGCGGAAGCGGACAGGAGGACCTCCAGGCCGTTCCCCCAGCGGTTGCCCCAGCTCGCGCGCCCCTTGGTTGTCCCGAAGCTCGCCTCCTCGGCCGAAATCTCGCCCCCTTTCAGGTCCCGGCCGCGCTTCGTAATGACGTTGACCACGGCAAAGAAGGCATTGGTCCCGTAGAGAGACGAGCCGGGGCCGGGGATCACCTCTATCCGCTCGACAATTTCGAGGTCGACGATTCCCCCGTTGCCGACGAACGCCTGATCGTAAGTGTTGTTGTTGACCCGATACCCGTCGACAAGGAGAAGGATTCGAGTGTTGAAGTCCCCCGGCCTGCCGAATCCCCGGACGCCGGCGTACGTGTAGGCGCGGTCGTACGTCGTGTAGAATCCCTTCACACTGCGGAGGGCGTCTGCGATCGTCCGCCAGCCGAACCTCCGGATGTCGTCCGCGGTGACGATCGTGACGGAGGCCGGAGCCTCGCTCACCTTCTGCTCGTACTTCGACGCGCCGTGGACGGAGGGGATCTCCTGGAAGAAGATCCTCTCCCCGCCCGGAGCGCCGCTCTCGACGGAACCCAAGGCCTGTGCCGGACCGATCCAGGCGCAAGACACCATGATACCGACAGCAACCAGGAACGCGTCCCTGCTCATCGGACGTCCTCCTTTCTTTTCGGAGGGAAAAAGAAAGCTGTAGACCCCCTTATCGGAAACTTGCTCCCGGAATATGAGGATTTCTAGGGCCATTCCGGTTCTATC
>CAKKSE010000136.1 GCA_919903025.1 Nitrospiria bacterium
CAGCCACGTGTCCTCAACGGCCTTGAGGACGAGGGAAACCGTCTCCTGGGGGCGGCCCGCAGGAACCGCATTCTTCCCCGCGGAGATGGCTGGGTAGGCCTTCAGCTCAACCGTTCCAGGTCCAATGACCGGCGCCGCCGCAAGGGCCGGCGGGGCGGGAGCCGGCTCGCGGGAAACCTGGCGCGGGGCATCCGGACCGACGGTGAATCCGACCGTGTAGAGAAAGACGAGGAACCCCGCGCCGCTCAGGAGAAGACCTCCGAGCCAGCGGGGCATCCTTAAGAGAGCCTTCCACCACGGGTCCCTGTATTCCCATCCCTCTTCCGGATCTCTCACGCCGCGCCCGCCGCGAAAGACCGCGGCGAGGTCGCCTTTCAGATCGCCCTGGATGCTCCTGAAGTCCACCCCCAGGGCGGAGGCGTAGGCCCGGACAAACCCTTTGACAAAGATCTCTCCCGGAAGCTTTTGAATCTCGCCCGACTCGATGATCTCGAGGTAGACCAGCCGGATGCGGGTCCTGTCGGAGATATCCAGAAGCGACAATCCCCGCCGCTCGCGTTCTGTCTTGAGTCGTTCGTGCCAGGCGGACCGGTCGTTCATCTGACCCTATCGCAGAAGATTCAGAATCCGGCGGGCTTCGGAGGCTTCCGGAGCGGCCGGTTCGAGTTTGAGCGCTTGTTCCAGCGAAGCGCGGGCCTCCTTGCCCTTCCCACTCTTAAAATAGCACATTCCGAGGAGATAGTGGGCCTTGTAGGAACCGGGGAACTCCGGGCGGAACCGGAGGAACTCCCTGAGCCCCGTCTCGACCTCCTTGCACTCGCCGGTCTCGTACTGAAGCTCCGCCAAGCGGAGCCGGGCGTCGGGGTAGCCGGGATTGATCCGCGTCGCATCCAGGAACGCTTTCTTGGCCTGCTCGACATCCTTCAACTCAAGATGGACCAACCCCAGATTGAAGTGGGCCGCGTCGGGAGTCCGGTAAATCGGATTCTGGATCGCCTTCTGGAACACCTCCTTCGCTTCCGCAAACCGCCTCCGCCGGGAGAGGTTCACGCCGAGGTTGTTGTAGGCCTCTGAGTAGGCGGGATCGATCTCGATCGCCCGACGGAAAGCCTTCTCGGCCTCCTCGCCCTTGGCGAACTGGAAATCGAACAGCAGACCGAGAGCGTTGTGGGCCTCTTTGTCCAGGGGGTTCATCTCGATCGCCTTCTGGAACTCGACGTAGGCGTCCTGGAACTTCCCCTCGGCCATGTACGACCCGCCCAGCTTGGTGTGGGCCTGGGCCTTCCGTTCCTTCTCAACCTGGGACGGCCCCGTCGCGCAGCCGACCGCAAAGACGACCAGGACCGAAACCAAACTCCATCGGAGGGTCCTCACGATTCGCAACCGCCTTCCCGTCATCGACCCATTTGCGCGCATGGACGAATGACTCATAGGGCCGCCAGGAGCCTCGCGGCGGCCACGTGTTCCCGCTCAGGGGAAATATCGACCTCTTCCACGGCCGCTTCCAGGAGTCCGAACGCCTCGTCCTCGAACGTGGCGGGAGCCTGTTCGGGTTTCCTCGAAGGCGGGGGAGAGGGTTTCCCGCCTTTTCGGCCGGTCTTCGCCCGCCGATCGAGCCCGGTCCCCGGTTCGGCTTCGGCCGCCGCGGGCGTCTCAACGTCTTTTGGAACCCGCGCGACAGCAACGGCCTGTCTGGAGGGCGAGAAGAAGGAGAGATCCCTAAGCCATGCCGGCGGACCGCTCTTGGCGTCGATCTCGCGCTCTTCCAGAATGAACCCCAACTCTTCGAAGAATTCAAGACCTTCGAGAACGACAGCTTCGACACGCCCCTGGGGAACGGGGTTCCCATCATGGCCGAAGAAGACGGCTTGCCGGCTCGCCTGGTAGTCGACCACCAGCAGGACGGAGAATCCCTCGTCTTCCGCGAGAACGCAGATGTACCCCTTGGCCTCTTCCACCGGCTGTCCGGGAAGCGCGACCTCCGGCATGTTCAGGGAGCGGAAGAACCTAGAGACCCTCCCGATCGCCGGTGCAAGGGTCTCGATCTCTTTGCGCGGCTCGAACATGGGCGTCCCGCCTCACACCAACAGCGGCTCGAAGGCCGTCAGGGACTGGAAGGCCCTGAAGCGGTCCTCGATCTCGTCGTAGGAGAGGGCTTTGAGCCGGTCGAGCGAGAAGGCCTCGACGGTGAACGAAGCCATCGCGCTCCCGTAGATGATCGCCCGGCGGAGGGAAGGTTCGCTCAGGTCCCGCGCGTTCGAGAGATACCCCATGAACCCCCCCGCGAAGGTGTCTCCCGCCCCGGTCGGATCGTAAATCGTCTCCAGCGGGTAGGCCGGGGCGGCGAACACACTCTTTCCGTTGAACAGGAGGGCGCCGTACTCCCCTCGCTTGATGATGACGACCGCCGGGCCCATGCCCTGGATCGCCCGGGCCGCGCGGACCAGGTTGTATTCACCGGAGAGCTGGCGGGCTTCGCCGTCGTTGACGAGGAGGACCTTGACGCGCCCGAGCATCCGTTTCAGGGCGTCTGGCTTGCCCGCGATCCAGAAGTTCATCGTATCGGAGGCGACGAGCCAGGGGTTCTCGACCTGGTCGAGGACCTCCATCTGGAGGTCCGGATCGATGTTGGCCAGGAAGACGGCATCCGCCTTCCGGTACGTCTCGGGAAGAACGGGGCGGAACTCCTCGAAGACGTTCAGGTGGGTTGCAAGCGTCTGGGCCTCGTTGAGCTGGTAGCCGTACGAGCCGGACCAGCGGAACGTCCGGCCCGGGCGGGTCATGAGGCCTGCCAGGTCTATCTCCCGGCTCTTGAGAAAGAGGCAGTGCTCGGCCGGAAAGTCCTCCCCCACGACGCCGACGAGCGCCGTGTCCGTGAAAAAGCTCGCCGCGGTTGAGAAGTACGTCGCCGACCCGCCCAGCGCGTCCGTCACGTTCCCGAAAGGTGTGCGAACCGTATCAAGGCCGATCGAACCGACAACGAGGAGGGTCATTGGGCGGCGGCTTTCACGCGCGGCTGGGCGCGCTCAGGTATTTTCCGATCAACAGGTCGAGGTCCTGGCGCGCCTGCGCCGGGATCAGGTCGGGCGCCGTCATCACGGCGTTCTGGAGCGCGGCCCCGCACGAACAGCCCCGGCTCGAAGGAAGAGAGGAAACGGCCTTGGCCAGGATCCGGCGGGCCGTCTCAACGTTCTGCTTCATGATCTTGAGGACCGCATCGACCGTAACGTCGTCGTGCTCCTCGTGCCAGCAATCGTAGTCTGTCGCCAGAGCGATCGTCGCGTAGCAGATCTCCGCCTCGCGGGCCAGCTTGGCCTCGGTGACGTTCGTCATGCCGATCACGTCGACGCCCCAGCCGCGGTAGATGTTCGACTCGGCCCTCGTGGAGAACTGCGGGCCTTCGATGCATACGTACGTTCCCTTGGGATGGACCGTCGCGCCCACGGCGCGGCCCGACTCGGCCAGGACCCCGGCCGTCTCGGGGCAGACCGGATCGCCCAAGGCCGCGTGCCCCACGACGCCGGAACCGAAGAAAGTGCTCACCCGGCGCCTGGTCAAGTCCACGAACTGGTCGGGGATGACGATGTGGCCGGGCGCGATCTCTTCCTTCATGCTCCCCACGGCCGAGACCGAAAGGATGCGCTCCACGCCGAGTTTCTTGAGAGCGTAGACGTTGGCGCGGAAGTTGATTTCGCTCGGGAGAAGACGATGCCCCTTCCCGTGGCGCGGCAGGAACGCCAGGCGGCGGCCGGAAAGCAACCCCAGGATCACCTCGTCCGAGGGATCGCCGAAGGGGGTTTCCACGCGGACGGACCGGACATCGGAAAGCCCATCCATCTCGTAGAGGCCGCTGCCTCCGATGATGCCGATCTCAGCCAGCGGCACCCGCTACTCCTGGGCCTGGACGCCAAGCGAAACGGCCACGGGAATCTCTTCCGCGAGCGGCGCCTCGCTCCGGACCTCGAACGTCCCCTCCAGCTCGTCGAGCGCCCGTTCGGGAATGATCGTGGAGACCGCATGCTTGTAGATCAACTGCTGGGTGCTCTGGCGAAGGAGGATGACGAAGTTATCGAATCCCTTGATCGTCCCCGCGAGCCGGACGCCGTTCACGAGGTAGACGATCACGGGGATCTTCTCCCGGCGGAGATGGTTGAGATAGAGGTCTTGCAGACTGGATGACGCCTTTCCCACCGCGCTTCACCTCTTCTGACGCCGCCTGATCGCGGCGCGGTTCACCCTATACAAGCGGCCGGATTATACCGTGTTTGCCGCTTCGTTCAAGGACTTTCTTGACGCG
>CAKKSE010000137.1 GCA_919903025.1 Nitrospiria bacterium
CACAGAGCCCTGGCAAATAACTTAGCAAAACTAGCAACGTCCCGTCCGGCGGCCCCTCTCGTCGAAGGATCGCCCCAACGCCGCCGGGCTCCTTGGCGCGCTCGACCTCGCGCAGGATGCCAAGCTTGTACTCCGCCGTGAACCGCCTGCGCTGGGGCTTCGCCTCCACGGCCGGATCGGGCGCCTCCGGAAGAACCCCGGCCAACTGCATCTCACGCATGGGATCCATCTGTCATCTCCTCCCCGCCCTCTACACTAAACTCACGGGGGGTCAGTGTCTCACACATGTTGGCACAGAGGGCGCGCTGATTGCCGCAACGGCGCTGGTACGAGGGCTCCCCCTCCGTGACCCGCAACTGGAAGCATTACAAGGTTGTGGAAGGGCTTGTCCTGTTTCGGGGGGAATCCTGAGAACAGGGAGTCGTCTTGACCTTCCAGAAGAAGCGATAGAGCGGAGCGGCAAGGCGGAAGGCGCGACGCGGCTGACCGCGGACCAGATCATGGCTCTGACCCGCGGCGAAGAGGCGGTTTCTCGCGTTGACCGCGGACGCGAGCCCGCCCGAAGCGCCCGCCTCCGTCCTCGTTCAGCCTCCCAACGGAATCGTTGCCGGGCGGATCGGGCCTGCGAGCATCAATTCTCCTTTCCGGCCGGAGAAAATGGCTTGCATTTCTCCTTCTGGGAAGGTGAAATTGGTCCATGACTCCCGAACCCCATGCTTACCGTTCCCGACTTATTGAGAAGCTGGCAGAATCCCTGACGGGTCCGATTCCCGTGTTCACGCCTCGTCGCGTTGCCGGGCCAGTCACCCTGCCGGGCAAGGCCACAGCCGTGGTTGGGATGCGAAGGGCCGGCAAGACCACGTTCCTTCATCAGCTTCGTCGCGAGCGACTCATCATGGGCGGCGTTCCCCGCGAACGGCTCGTTTATGTGAACTTCGAGGACGAGCAGCTTGCCGGCATCACGGCCGACCAGCTTCGGATCATTCCCGAGGAGTACTACAGGCGGTTTCCGACTCTCCGCCAAAGAGAGACCGTCACTTGGTGCCTTGACGAGATACAGACCGTGCCGGGGTGGGAGCGCTTCGTCCGCCGCTTGCTTGACTCCGAGCGGGTGGAAATCTTCTTGAGCGGATCTTCCGCGGCGCTCCTGAGCCGCGAGATCGCCACCGCCATGCGCGGACGTGCTTGGGAGGTGCTTCTCCACCCGTTCAGCTTCGAGGAGGTCCTCCGGCACAAAGGTCAAAGGGTTCCCGAAAAGGCGGCATTCCTCTCGCCGGCCGAGCGATCGGGGATCGAGCGGGCGTTCCTTGACTACTTGGCGGCGGGAGGGTTCCCCGAAGCCCAAGGTCTGGACAGCGCGACGCGCCGGCGCCTGCTGAAGGACTACGTCGACGTTGCCATGCTGCGAGACGTCATGGAGCGGCACGGCATCGCAAACTTGAGCGCCCTGCGCTGGCTCGTGCGGCACCTGCTGGGAAACGCCGCCGCGCTTTTCAGCGTCGAGAAGTTCTACGGCGATCTCAAGTCCCAGGGGCTGCGTGTCTCCAAAGACACCGTCCATCAGCTCCTCGCCCATCTTCACGACTGTTTTCTGGTTCGGATCGTCTGGATGGAGGCCGCGTCCGAGCGGCAACGGATGGTGAACCCTCGCAAGGTCTATCCGGTGGACCCCGGCCTGATCCCCGTCTTCGACCGCACTGGCCGCGCGAACCTTGGGCACGCGCTCGAAACCGCCGTTCTGATCGAGCTGGAGCGGCGCCGCATGGAGACCACCTACATCAAAACTCCCAGCGGACGCGAGGTCGACTTCCTCGCGCGCCCGCTCGCGGGCGATCTGGAACTCATCCAGGTTTGCGCAGATCCCACGGATCCGACGACGGCAGAGCGGGAGATCAAGGCCCTGGAGGACGCTGGAGCGATCTACCCCGAGGCGAAGAGGCGGCTTCTCACGTTGACCGCGGACGCGATGCCGCCCAGAGTGCCCGCCGGCGTCATCGTCCAGCCCGCCTATGAATGGATGCTCGCCACGCCAGAATTCTCAGACCGCCCGTGACCCCATCTGTCACGGAGGTGTGGTAGAAGGAGCCGAGCATGGGAGACCCCGACACGGGAAGCGCGGCCTGCTGGAGGAACGCTCCGGGCGTTGACGGCGGGGCGGGTTCCTGGTAAGTTTTCACCATCGCCGCGCCAAT
>CAKKSE010000138.1 GCA_919903025.1 Nitrospiria bacterium
TGGTGTGGCCGGGGTACTTGAGGGGTACAGCAATTTTATGACACAGTAGTACTAGGGGGCCTGGTCCAGTAAGCGGATTCCCGCTTGCCCCCTTTGCAACATACGCCCCGGACCTTCCGCCGCCGGTGATCTCGGGGACCATTGTATCAATAATCCGCTGATTCCTTGCAGCAAGACTCAACCCATCCGCGGCGCCCAGGCTCTGGGGCAGGGCTTCCGCGCCGGCTCTCTCCACCTGTGTGGCCAGGGCCGCCAGGATCGGACCCCGCGCCTCCTCCACGACCATCCTGGCCGACTGCCGGGCGAGGGACGCTCCGCCCGAAACGCCGAGAATGATGTTCACAAATGCCTCGGCACGCTCCGCTTCCGTGAAAACCCGCGCCGATACCCCCGGAGAGGCCCACTCAAGACCCGCCACGGCAGCCGTGAGCGCAAGGGACCGGGCCAGGTTCCCGATGAGGTTCGCCGTCCGCTGTGCGTCCCGTCCCATCGCCTTGAACGGCGCCGTGACCGGGTTCAAGGACGCCTCCTCGGCCCGAAGCTGCGCCTCTCGCTCCATCGCCTCCTTGAGACCGATGAGCCCGACGGGCCAAAAGACGAGAGCGTCCATCACGCGCTCTTCAACCGTCCCCTCCCGCTCGATCCGCGCCCGGCTCCGTTCCAAGCTCCCCTCGATCACGCCCCCCGCGTCGAAGAGGTCCGCGTACGTGAGCCCCTCGGCCTCAAGCGCCGCCTCCCGGAAGAGATCCTCGACGATCCGCCCGGTCGGGTCGATGTACCTCGCCGGGTTCCCGTAGGCGTAGAGGTATCTGTGCAGGGAGGGGGGCGTGAAGGGGTCGCCCTGGTACGGGTCCTCCGTGAGGAAGCGGCCGACTTCCGGGTCGTAGTACCGGGCGCCGAAGTCGTAAAGCCCGGTCTCGACGTCCCGCTCCTTGCCGGTGAAGAGGCGGGCGTTGTAGCTCCCGCCAAGCTGCCTCCTCAGGCTCCCCCAGGCGTCAAGCCGGTAGGTCGCCTGGATCGTCCCGGCGGACGTCGTGAGGTTGACCGTGCTCCCCAGGGCGTCCTGGTGGTAGTAGAGCCTCCCTTCCCCGATGTGCTCGATGGAGTGGAGTCGGCCCGGCCCGCTGGCGTAGCGGGCGACGGTGCTTCCAAGCTCGTCGGTCTCAAGGAGGACGGAGTCGCCATCGTAGACGTACTTGAGCCTCCCGGTTAAACCGGTCTTCTCCCGTCTCCTCCCTTCGGCGTCGTAGGCGAAGGAGGCGAGGAGGGAGCCGCCCCGCGTGACGCGGCTGAGCCGGTTCCTCGCGTCGTAGGAAAGCTCGGTCGTCGCGCCGGCCGAGGTCTTTGAGATCTGGTTGCCGTTCGCGTCGTAGGCGTAGGAGACGCTCTTAGCGGGATCGAGGCTGTCGGCGACGGACGAAGCGTCATTGTTGGGCGGAAGGCTCGCCTGCGCAGGCGGAATGAAGAGAGCGAAAAGAGCAAGGAGCGAGAGGAGGGCGAGGACAATGGTGCCCGGATTGGAAGGAGGGGACTGCTTTGAACGCGGCTGGGCCATGGAGAGAGACGTTATCATATCGCCGGATTGATAACCAGTGCCCCGGAGCGATAAGTCCTGCGCGCATCAACCTTTCCTTCCGCCTTTTAGCGTTCAGCCGGGCCGGATCCCCCTTCCAACGATTGAAAATATGTCGGAAACATGCAATAATCTCCAACATACTGCACGATTGGAGGAAACATGCCGATTGCCGTACTCTCCGCGAAGGGACAGATGACCATTCCCCGGGACGTCCGAAAGGCGCTGCATCTGAGGGCGTCCGAGAGAATTGTGATCGTCGTGGATGGGGACCAAGCTGTTCTCAAACCCCTCCGCGGGACGATCCTCGACATCGGGGGCACCATCAAGACGCCCGCCAAGGACAAACCCGCCGACTTCAGGAAGATCCGGGAAGAGGTCAGGAAGCGCGTGGGGAGAAAGGCCGCAGCCCGCGGAGCGGCGGGATGAGCAAGGTCTTCGTCGATACCAACGTATTCCTCCGCTATCTGACGGCGGATGATCCCGTCAAGTACGTGCGATGCAAAGATCTGTTCAAGCGCGCCGCCGCGGGCAAACTCGATCTTGTGACCTCAGGCCTCGTTATTGCCGAACTGATCTGGACTCTCCTTTCCTACTACAAGGTTCCCAAGGCCGATGTGGTCGAGAAACTCTCGCTGATCGTCGGCTCTGAGAACATCGAGATCCCCGACAAGGACATCCTCGCCGAGGCGCTTGTCCTGTACGGCAGAAAGAACGTAGACTTCATCGACGCCTACAATGCCGTCTTCATGCGCCACTACGGCCTTCAATATCTCTATTCCTATGACCGGGATTTCGACACCTTTGAAGGGGTTTCCAGGGCAGACCCGTAGGCGGATTCCTCTCTGAGAGTAAGCCGATTCTTTGCGTATCCGCCGCCACCGGCGGGGAATCGCTTTTCGAAGAAATCCCTCCTTTCCGTCCTCGGCCTAAGGTCGGACCGCCAGCTGCTTCTTCAAAATGAGAACCAGGAACAGGAGACCCGCGGCGGCGGAGAAGACCGCCCCGTACCAGAAAGGCGCGGCCGGCCCCACGTGGTCCCACAAGAGGCCCGCCGCCAGCGACGCGGGCAGAATGGCGAGCCCCACGACCGTGTGATAGATCCCGTATCCCGTCGCCCGACGCTCCGGTGGAATGATCGTCGCCAGGTACGCCCGCTGAACGCCGTCGGTCAGGCCCATGTAGACGCCGTAGAGGGCGAACAACCCGGCCACCTGCCAGGGAGACGAAGCCAGAGCGAACCCGGCGTACACCGCCGAAAACAACACGAACCCCAGGAGGATGAACCGCCTCTTTCCGAACCGGTCCGCGAGCATTCCCCCGGGAACGGCGACGAGCGCGTAGACGACGTGAAACCCCAGGTAGACGCCGGGCACCCAGACGGGACTCACGCCGGCGTTCTCGGCACGGAGGATCAGGAACGCGTCGCTCGAATTCCCCAGCGAGAAGAGGCCCACGACAAGGATGAAGCTCCAGAACCGCCCGTCGAACTCCTTCGCGGACCAGATGAAGCTCCTCCGCTCCGACGGGACCGGACCGTCGGCCGTGATGAAGAGGACGATGAGGAGGACGGCCAGAATCCCGGGGATGATGGAGAGCCAGAAGACCAGGCGGTAGTCGCCGGCGTAGAAGAACAGGACGAGCATCGCGAGGGCCGGCCCCAGCACGGCCCCCAGCGTATCCAGCGTCCGGTGCAGGCCGAAGGCCTTGCCCATGATCTCGGGCGGCGTGGATGCGGCGACGATCGCGTCGCGCGGCGCCGTCCGGATCCCCTTCCCGACGCGGTCCACGAACCGCGACCCGAAGACGGCCCCCCACCCGCCGGCCGTCGCGAGAATGGCCCGCGAGCCCGTCGAAACCCCGTACCCCAGCCCCATGAGAAGCTTGTTCTTGCCGAAGCGGTCGGCAAGCGCCCCGGAGAAGAGTTTGAGGATGCTCGCTGTCGCCTCCGCGACCCCTTCGATCAGGCCGATCACGGACTTGTTGACGCCCAGGACGGAGGAAAGGAAGAGCGGGACAAGGGGATAGACCATCTCGGACGAGACGTCCATGCAGAACGAGACCCACCCCGTCACCCAGACGTTTCGGGGAAGTCCCGGTTTCTCAGCCATCCTTCCTTCTCCGGGCGTGCTCACAGCACTGAACGATCTCCGTGTCGCTCACTTCGATCAGGCCGTGCTCCACGATGTCGCTGATCTCCGGCAGAATGCGGTTGACGACCTCTTCGGTCTCCACGACGACCACAACAACCGGAAGGCGCTCGGCCAGGCGCAGGATCTTCGTTGTATGCAGTGTCCCGTCCTCGCCGAACCCCGCGACGCCCTTCAAGACGGTCACCCCCCGGACCTCCCGGTGATGGAGGCGGTCGATCAGGACTTCAACCGTGGGTTTCCCGTGCCAGTGATGGGACTCGTCCAGGTAGATCGTGAGCCTCTTTCCTTTCCCCCGCATCATGGCGCGATCCCTCCCTCAAATCCGGCGGCCCAGAACGATGCCCCCCGCCAGCGCGGCGAAGCAGATCCCCACGGAGAGGACAACGTTGGCAACTGCACGGAGCCAGGACCCCTCTTCGATGAGCATATACATTTCGTACTCGAACGTGGAGAAGGTCGTATAGGCCCCCGCAAAACCGATGGCCACGAACAACCGCCAGTTCGAACTGAGCAGCCGCTCCGCGGCCATCGCCATGAAGCACCCCAGGACGAGACTGCCCGTCGCATTGACGACCAGCGTCCCGTAGGGAAACGATCCGCCGAGGCGGGCCGCCACAACCCCTCCGACCCAGTACCGGGCCATCGCGCCGAGCGCCCCCCCGACGGCGATCATCGAGTACTTCCCCAGGTTCTCCCACACGGACCCAGCCCTCCCGCGCAACCGCGCCCAAGAAATGTAGCACATTGGAGAACGCGATTCGACCCCATCTGGTATATTGCCTTCCCTGTTTTCGGGCGGCTCCACGCCGGCCGCCCAACCCGGGAGGAATCCTTGCCAATAACCGAACGACCGGGACCTGCCGCGCGCTGTCTCCGGCCCGCCGCCGTCCTTCTCGCCGCCCTCGTGCTCGGCGCCCTCGCCCTCCCCGCGAGAACGGCGACAGGCGAGTCCGCCTCCGCCCTTCTTACGGGAGATGTGTTCGACTATACCGTTCAGCCGGGAGACTTCCTCTTCCGCATCGGCGCCAGGTTCGGCGCTGACGCCTACGCGATCGCCCGCGACAACCGTCTCGCCTCCCCGTCGCGCCTGGTCCCCGGACAGGTTCTCCGGATCGACAACCGGCACATTGTCCCCGAAAAGATCGAAGAAGGCATCCTCATCAATCTGCCCCAGCGGATGCTCTTCTACTTTGAGGCCGGCGAGGTCGTCCTGTCGGTCCCCATCGGCCTCGGGAAACCAGGCTGGAAGACGCCGACAGGGGATTTCAAGATCGCCCAGAAGCGCGAGAACCCGATCTGGAACGTCCCCAAGTCGATCCAGGAGGAGATGGAGCGCGAGGGGGAAATCGTTCGCGAGAAGGTCCCGCCCGGCCCGGACAACCCCCTCGGCAGGCACTGGCTCGGTCTCAGCATCGGCGGATACGGGATTCACGGGACGATCGCGCCAGACAGCGTGTACCAGTTCCAAAGTCACGGCTGTATCCGCCTTCATCCCGAAGACGTCCAGGAGCTGTTCGACCGGGTCGAGACCGGGTCGCCCGGAAAGATCGTCTACGAACCGGTCCTCCTCGCGGAAGACGCTCAAGGGAGGGTTCTCCTGGAAGTTCACAAAGATGTTTACAGGAAGGGGGGCAATCCGCTACAAACGGTCCTCGCGCTCGCCGCCGCCCGGGGCATCGAACGGCGGGTGGACTGGGAACGGGTCAGGGAAGTTGTCCGGAGGAAGGAAGGGCTGGCGCGCGACGTCACCGGCGCGCCGGATCAAGACATCGACAGGATGACCCGATGATAGACGCCCTGAATCATAGCCGGAAACTGATCGAGAAGCCCGTCACCCGCCGCGGGTTCATCAAGCTGGGAGCCTTCGTCGCGGCCGCGGGCCTTGTCCCTCGGCCCGTCTTCGCAGACATACCGGCCTTCGCTGGACCCGAGAGGCGTCTCGCGTTCTACAATACACATACCGGCGAGAACCTCGACATCGAGTACTGGGAGAAGGGAGAATACATTCCCGGCGCCCTGGCGGAGATCAACCATGTCCTCCGCGACCACCGGACGGACGAGGTGACAACGATTCACCCTGACCTGCTCGACCTCCTTCACTCCCTCGGAGGAGTCCTCGATGTCCGCGAGCCCTTCCACGTCATTTCCGGCTACCGTTCACCGAAAACGAACGCCCAGCTTCGCAAGCGCCGCCGCCGCGTCGCCCGCCACTCCCTCCACATGGAAGGGATGGCCGTCGACGTCCGCGTTCCGGGCCTCAAGCTGTCCCATCTCAGCCGGGCGGCCCTCTCCCTGAAGGCCGGCGGGGTGGGCACCTATCCCCGCTCGAACTTCATCCACCTGGACATCGGCCCCGTCCGGCGGTGGTAGAGCGGACCTCTCAAAGAAGTTTCGCGATCGCCCTCTCGAAACTTCTCAGGTCTTCCAGGTTCCGCTGGATAATGTCGTAGACCTGCCCGTAGTCGACCTTCCAGTAGACATGCACAAGCAGGTTGCGAAACTTTGCCATTCTCTGAAGACTTGAAGAGAGCTCGGGCGGGATGATTCCAGCCTCTTCGAGGAGAACGAAGCATTGCGCGTATTCTTCTGGAACCCTTTGAAGCCTCTTCGCGGAAACGTGATAGCAAACGTTCAGGGCTTCCTCGATCGCGATGAGCAAGCGATAGCAAGCAATGTCGATCGTATCCTGGCTCGACAGGAACTCTTCTGTCGAAAGATTTCGGAGATTGTAAAGCCGTTCGAGGGACTCCTCGATTTCAGCGAATCGAGCGCGGATCATTTCATGATTCAAGTCCCCTTTCATGCTTCGGCCAATTCCCGAAGGCTCCGCCTTACCAGCGGCGCCGCATCCAGATGATGCCGCACGGCATCTTCCATCCTCCGGGCGCGAAGATCGTCGTCCCTCGAAATAACGAGTTCTCCCCGAAAGACGTGATACAGGAACGAGAGCGGGGCGGCGTTGAGGACCCGGACATCCACGGGAAATCCCGCCGTGCGCCCCAGTTCAAGAGCGAGGTCGATCGCGTACGCAGTCAGGCGGTCTTCGTCTAAGCCGGTCACATAAATGCCAAGATCGAGGTCCCTGAAGGGGCGGTCTTCGACGAAGGAGCCGTATATGTACGCGAACGCGACTTCCCGCCGCTGTTCCAACCTGGCGGCAAGGCTCTCAATGAACCGTTCCCTCTTCTCTTTCGGAAGAACGTATACATGAGCCATCGGAACACATTCCTTTCCCCGGCTCGGAAGTATACCACCCGCGTCTTTCATTTCCTCGTATAGATTCCTTTCCCGCCTGAGAGTCCGTCGAACCCCTTCGCCCCTTCCGGCAGCGATTCGCGGCGTCCGATGACGAGGAAGCCGCCGGGAACGAGCCTTCCCCACAACTTTTTCAGAATCCCCCGTTGGATCTCCTCGTCAAAATACGTGAAGACGATATTCCGGCAAAGGATCAAATGAAACGGGCCTTCGGGCATGTCGCTTCGGACGTCCTGCAGAGAGAACACGACCCGGTTCCGGTATTCCGGCTTCAGGACGAACCGGCCCGTCGACGGATCGAACCC
This sequence comes from Nitrospiria bacterium, assembly GCA_919903025.1. Lineage (GTDB taxonomy): Bacteria > Nitrospirota > RBG-16-64-22 > RBG-16-64-22 > RBG-16-64-22 > RBG-16-64-22. Next base: position 7,287 of record CAKKSE010000138.1, read on the forward strand.
CGTCTCCCTTAGATCGGCCGGCAGATCCCTTAGACTGCTGCGCGCGTAGATTCCCGCCTCCGCCCGCCGGAGGCTTTCCGCGTCGCTGTCCGTGGCGACGATCTCGATGCCGAAGCGAGGAATCCGGGGCGCGACCCGGCATTCCCACATCAGCGCGAGCGAATATGGCTCCTCGCCCGACGCGCACCCGGCGCTCCAGCATCGAATCGCGTTCCCGCCGCCCGCCACGACGGTCTCCGCGAGACGCGGGAGGACCTCCCGTTCAAGAATCTCGAAGACGACGCGATCGCGGTAGAAACGGGAGACTTGGACCCGGCAGAGGCCGTCCAGGACCTCCCATTCCTCCGGATGCGATTCGAGAAACGAACGATAGGCGGAGACGTCCGGCAGGTTCATCTCCCCGATCCGCCGGCCGATCCTCTTGCAGACCTGCCGGCGGACCCTTCGGAAACCCGCCCAGCGCATTCCGAGGCGCGGCAGAGCCCATTGCAGGAATCGGCCGCACGCCGCATCCTCCATCGCCCCACCCGTCCTCAGTCCACAATCTCGCTGATCATCCCGCCGGAACGTCTCCCTTCAGGACAATCGAGACAATGTCGGACGCGGCGTGGGGCCGGGCGGTTCTTCTGACGTTCTCCCTCATTCGCGCGAACCGCCCCGCGTCACCCAGAAGCGAGTCGATCTTGTAAGCCAGCGCCGGAAGGTTGTTGCAGCGGACCGCCGCGCCCTCTTCGAGAAAATGATCGCTGTTCCGCTCCTCCTGTCCGGGGATCGGATTGACGATGACGAGGACGAGGCCGCGCGCGAGAGCCTCCGCGCTCGTCAGGCCGCCCGCCTTCCCGACCAGCAGGTCCGACGCCGCCATCCAGGCGTCCATTTCGGTGGTGAACCCGACGATCTTCGTCGGATGCCTCATTCCGGATAGGGCGTTCAGTCTTCTCTCCAATTGAACGTTCCTTCCGCAGATCACGACGACCTGAACGGGATGCCGGATTTCCTGAACGCTCTTCACAAGCGCCTCGATCGGCCCAACGCCGAACCCGCCCGCCGACACGAGGATCGTCGTTCTGTCCGGATCGAGCCCCAGACCGCTCCGCGCCGCCCGCTTCGGCTTCTCCACGCCGAAGACGGGGTCGATGGGAATCCCCGTCACGTGGATCGTCTTCTCCGGAATCCCGAGGACCGCAAGATGGATCCGCGTCTCCTCGCGCGCCACGAAGTACCAGTCGACGCCCTTGTAGAGCCACATGGCGTGGGCATCCAGGTCGGTGACGACGACGCCCGTCGGCACGTCCAGCGCCTTCTTCTTCCTCAAGTCGACGAGGATCTCAGCCGGAAGGAAGTGCGTGCAGATGACGATTTCGGGCCTTTCCTTCTTCAGGAGGCGGACCAACGGAATTGTGTTCAGGCGGCTCAGGGCGAGCCGGCGCTTCTCGAACTGCCACGGACGATCGAGGGCGTTGTAGAGCCATCCCAGGATCTCCGGCTGTTTATTGACGAGATCGACGTACAAATCCGAGTAGATTCGCCGGAAGATCGGATTCGTGTACTTGAGGACCTCCACGTGGCGCGCCTGAACGCCCCGCGCCCCGAAAGCCGCAACGAGCGCGTCCGCGGCCCGGAGATGTCCCGCCCCCGAAGCGGCGGAAAGAACCATCACGGAACCCGCCATTGACATCCTCCCATCGGAAGAGAATACCGGACGACCGCCGCCAAGACAAGGCTATCGATTGCCTTGAACGCGCCCTCCCGTCACGGTATGATTCCGCCGTGACGAAGAAGCGCGCCATCGCCGTCTCCACCCCAGTCGCCGCCGCCCAATACCAGGGAACCGCCCTCATCGCGGACCCTATCCACGGGTACATTCCCTTCACCGTCCCGGCCTCGAGCGGCACGCCCGCGCCAGCCAACGCGCCTTCCGCCGAGATCACGGAAAAAGAGCTCATCGACTCGCCCTGGATCCAGCGGCTCCGCCTGATCTACCAGCTACAGTCGGCCAGGTGGGTCTTCCCCTCGGCCGAGCACTCGCGGTTCGTCCACTCCCTCGGCGCCATGCACGTCGCCGGCCGGTTCGCCCAACACCTCTATCCCACGCTCAAGGAGGTCGTCCCCGAAACGCCTTCCCAGCCCTTCATCGAGGAGATCCTCCGGATTGCGGCCCTCTTTCACGATTCCGGCCACGGTCCATTCGGCCACTTTTTCGACGACAACTTCCTGAACGCCTACGGGATCACGCACGAGGTCGTCGGCCAGCAGATCATCACCCGAGGCGTTCAGGATCTGATCCGGAGAATCCGCCGCTCTCCTCACGGAGACTTCGCGCCCGGCGAGGAGATCGACCCGGCCCACGTTGCCTTCCTCATTCGAAAGGACCCGGGCCCGTCCGCGGCCGGCCTCCCGCGGTGGCTCACGATCCTCCAGCCCCTTCTGTCCGGCGTCTACACGGTCGACAATCTGGACTACGTCCTGCGCGACGCCTACATGTGCGGCGTCTCGACCGGCCCCATCGATCTCTCTCGCCTCATTCACTACACGTTCTTCACGGCCCAGGGGCTGACGCTCCACAAGGCGGGCGGCTCCGCCCTCGGCATGTTTCTCAACGCCCGCCTGTACATGTACTCGAACGTCTACTACCACCGGACGACGCGGGCCATCGACCTGCACTTGCGCGAGATCTTCCGGGAAACGATCCGGTCGATCTTCCCCCACAATCCCATGAAGCGGCTGACCGAGTACCAGCGCCTCACCGACTGGTCGCTCCTCGAGGAAGTCCGCTCATGGCCGCGCTCGCGGCATCCCCGCCGAAGGCGCTTGGGCGCCGAATGGAGCCGCATTCTCGCCCGCAACGTCAAGTGGCGCATGGCCTGCGATACGACTCTTTCCGTCCGGCAGGCCGAGAAAGGGCGGACGGTCATCTCCCATGCCGACCTCGAGGAGAAGGTGCGAAAGGAGCTTCCCCCCGCCCTGCGGAAACTCCCCTTCCGCGTCGACATGGCAAGCCAGGATCCGCGCCCGGAGAACCCCCTCATGATGGGCGAAAGGCAGATCTACGTTTTCAATCCGTCCTCCCGGAAGGTCTCGAAGGAGTGGCTCATGGACTACTTCGAGCACATCCCGGCCAAGATCGTTCACTGCCGGGTTTTCGCCCTCGACCACCGGCACGACGCCGAGCTCGCGGAAATCACGGAGCGCGTCCTTCGGACCGATCGCGCCAGCATCAGCACGAACGTCTGATCCGACAAACCCTTAGGAGCCGCCCCAATGGCCAACTCCCTGCCCGCCGCTCTCATGGAAACAGCCGCCCGCCACGGAAACCGCCCGGCCTTCAAGGTCCGCGACGGGAACGCCTTCCGGCCAATCGACTATGCGAGCCTGGAGGAGCTCGTCCTCGGCGTCGCCGCGGGCCTTCTCGACATGGGCTTCGGGAAGGGAGACCACATCGCCATCATCTCCAACAACCGCCTGGAGTGGATCGTCTCCGACCTCGCGATTCTATCGCTGGGCGGCGCGGACGTCCCGCGGGGCTCCGACTCGACCGCCGACGAGCTGGCCTACATCATCCGGCATTCAGACGCCGTCGCGGCCTTCGTCGAGGACGAGAGCCAGCTCGAGAAACTCCGGCCCGTCTTCGCCGACCTTCCCTCCGTCCGCGCCGTCATCGTCATGGACGAGCGGTTCAAGGGAGGCGATGGAAAGCGGACGTTCCCTTTCGACGCGCTCCTCGCGCGCGGCCGGGCCAGACGGGCCAAAGGAGACCGGGGGGTCGAAGCGATCCGCGACGCCCTTGGGCCGGACGACCTTGCCACGATCATCTACACGTCCGGAACAACCGGAACGCCCAAGGGCGTAATGCTCACCCACGGAAACCTCATCCACAATGCCCGCGTCATCCAGCCGCTTCTCGGCGTATCGTCCGAGGACCGATTCCTCTCCATCCTCCCCTCCTGGCACATTCTCGAGCGGATCGCCGAGTACTGCGCCGTCGCCAGCGGTTGTTCGACGGCGTATTCAAACCCCCGCACGCTCGCCGAGGACCTGATTCTCGAGAAACCGACAGTCTTCGTGACGGTTCCCCGGATCTGGGAAGGGATCTACTCGAAGATCTGCCAAAAGATTGCCCAGGAATCCGCCGTCAAGAAACTGCTCTTTTCGAAGCTCCTCTCCACGAGCCGGGCCTATCGACGTTCGGAGAGAATTCTGAACGATCAGGAACCGGCCTACTCCAAAGTGGACCAGGCCCGCTTCTCGGCCGAAAAGATCACCTCGCGCCTCGCGACGGCGGCTCTCGGGCCTCTCTACCGGCTTGCCCAGAAGAAGTTCGAGGCCCTGCGGTCCCGGACCGGTGGCGCCCTCCGCCTCGCCATCAGCGGAGGCGGAGCGCTTCCCGCCCACGTCGACGTTTTCTTCGACGCCGTCGGCATCACGATCGTCGAAGGTTATGGACTCACCGAGACGGCCGCCGGCGTCGCCATCCGGCGAAAGGAAGGACCCGTTCTTCGCACCGTCGGCCCGCCGATGCCGGAGACGGAGATCGAGATCCGGGACGAGAAGGGAAGCCCCCTTCCCCACGGCCGGCAGGGCATCGTCCACATCCGGGGACCGCAGGTCATGAAGGGATACTACAAGGACGCGAACGAAACGGCCAAAGCCCTGTCGGCCGACGGCTGGCTCAATACGGGAGACCTGGGACGGATCACTCTGACGGGGGAACTGGCCATCACGGGCCGGGCGAAAGACACGATCGTCCTCCTCGGCGGGGAGAACGTGGAGCCGGAGCCGCTGGAGGCCAAGATCTGCGAGAGCGACATGATCGCCCAGGCGCTCATCGTGGGACAAGACCAGAAGTCGCTGGGCGCCCTCATCGTGCCGGACCGGGAGGCCGCCGAGCGGTTCGCCCAGGCGTCCGGCATCTCGAAGGCCTGGCCCGGCATCCTGGCCGAAGAAGCCGTAATCTCCCTCCTCAAGACCGAGATCAAGCGGCTCGTCTCGATCCAGAACGGTTTCAAGCCGTACGAGCTGATCGGGAGGTTCCACCTTCTCCCCGAGGAGTTCAAGGTCGGCGTCGATCTCACCCACACCCTCAAGAAGAAGCGCAACTTCATCATGAAGAAATACGAGAAAGAGATCCGGAAGCTCTACGAATAGGCCCCCGCCGGCAACGTCGCAGTTTTTCGAGTTTGACCCGGCCCTGTGGATATGGTAATTACATTGTAATTACATCGCGGGAGCGATCAACGATGAAAGCCAGCATTGTTCGGATAGGAAATTCGCGCGGCATTCGCCTTCCCAAGACCGTTCTGGACCAGTGCCATTTCGATGATGCGGTCGAGATCGAAATCGAGGGAAGCCGGCTCATCGTCCGTTCGACCCGGCATCCAAGGAGCGGATGGGATGAGGCTTTCCGCGAAATGAAGCGTCACGGTGACGATGCTCTCCTGGATGCCGAATTCAAGCCAGCATCGAGGTTCGATGAGGTCGAGTGGGAGTGGTAGCCCGCCGTTTCGACGTTCATCTGGTGGTCGCCCTCGATCCGACTCAAGGACACGAAATCAAGAAGACGCGGCCTTGCGTCATCGTCTCGCCCGACGAGATGAATCGACACATCGGAACCGTGATCGCGGCGCCCATGACGACGCAAGGCCGGATCTACCCCACGCGCGTTCCATTGACGTTCCTGCGCAAGAAGGGTCAGGTCGTGCTCGACCAGGTCAGGACGGTCGACAAGACGAGGCTGGTCAAACGGCTTGGACGCATTGATCAAAGAACCGCCGACCGGGTCCTCGCCATCCTGCAGGAGATGTTCGCCCCGTAGCGACGCACCGAGTGGGGGCGCTCCCACATCAAGCCTGTGCCGTCTGCGCAATCCCTCCGACTCTTCCTCCTCTGCTCGCGGCCTCCCCTCCCCACCTCAGGAAATCAACTTATTAACAGACCAAGAATAGGGACAACATTCATTTGCAAAATCCCTCCTCACCTCCCTTTTCCAAAGGGAGGAATTCCCCCTCTTTGGAAAAGAGGGGCCAGGGGAGATTCTATAAGAATGCGTCCATACTATTTTGAGACCGCTAATATAGTCAACTGCTTCCACCTCCACCGCCCGAAATACGACAACCCGCCCTCAGCG
>CAKKSE010000139.1 GCA_919903025.1 Nitrospiria bacterium
TGCGGGATTTCGACACGGGAAAACGGCTGAAAACGGCTCAGGATTATCCTGAAAGCGGGTTGGGAGATTCCTCAGAAAAGGGGCAGTCGGGAATCGGCGGTCCGGCGGCCGCAACGGGCAGAGAGACCGAACAGCTTGAATCGTCTAATGTTTATTGCTATTATTTATTTGGATGTATTTTCAAGTCATCGGTGAGATCTCCCGGGTCGACACGATCGCCGTGAGCGCGGGAATTCGCGACCTCGCACAATTGCGGAAACGGTACGGTCCCGGCAGATGGAGGAAGCTGAAAGGCGTCGCGCTTGTCCGCCTTCCCAACGGACGGACTCGCCGGGCGGAACTTCACTGGTACGAGGCTCACGGCTCGGCAAGAAACGAATGAAGATTAAGAGGTTCCTGGACTGAGTCATGAAGCGACCCAAAGTTGAACGTCGATTCGTCGTCTGCATTCGAAACGATGATTGCGAAGACCTGCAGCTCCGGAAGATCTACGAGGTGCTCCCTGACGACGCCGCGTTCAAGGAAGGTCTCACCAGGATCATCGACGAATCCGGCGAGGACTATCTTTACCCCGCCGAATACTTCCTTCCCCTCAGGCTCTCGCAAACCGTCGAGGACGCCTTGCGGGAAGCTGTTCCCGCCGCCTGACTCCGCCGTGGGGGGCTCCCCCAGATGTTGCGGTTTGGACATGCCGCCCCGACCGTCGTCCAAGGCCGCACCTTGAACAGGCGGCTTCCCCTCCTTTGTAGGGAGGGGCGGGGGCGAGGTAGAACGGGGTCCGAAAGAGGCCATGTTTAGCGAGATGCTCGGAAGATGGATGCTCCTTCGGCCCCTGGCTCTACCCCACCCTCCCTCCCCTTGCAAAGGGGAGGGGAATACCTCCCCCGTGCAGCCTCCCGGATACGCCCGCAAAGAAATCCCCACTCCCCCGCAGAACTGGACAAGCGACGACAGCAGGGTATATATGTTATGTATAGACCGTACGACGGAGGAGGTAAGCCAATGAAAACAGCCAAGCTCTTCAAGAACGGGCAGAGCCAGGCCGTTCGTCTCCCCAAGGAGTTTCGTTTTCCGGGCCGCGAGGTTCAGATCAAGAAGATCGGACAAGCGGTCGTTCTTCTTCCCCCCAGGATGGGGTGGAGCAGCCTCACGGAAAGCCTGGCGCAGTTCTCCGAGGACTTCATGACCGGGCGCAAGCAGCCCAAGCTCCAAAAACGGGCGGATGCGGCCTTCGGATGAGATACATGCTCGATACGAACATCTGCATCTATCTCATCAAACGCCGGCCGCCGGCGGTGATCGATCGCTTCCTGCGGTGCGACGTGGGGCAAGTCGCCATTTCCTCGGTTACGCTTGCCGAGCTCCAATACGGAGTCGCCAAGAGCCAGTTTCCAGAGAAAAACGCGGAGGCTCTCCAGGCCTTTCTCCTCCCATTGGAGATTCTCCCGTTCGACGACGCTGCGGGCGCCGCCTACGGCCCAATCCGCGTCGATTTGGAAAAGCGGGGCGTCTCAATCGGGGCCATGGACCTCATGATCGCGGCCCATGCTTTGAGCCTCGACGTAACGCTTGTCACACATAACATCCGGGAGTTTTCGCGTGTCGAGGGACTGAGAGTTGAGACGTGGGCATAGCGCCCCGGTCGATCCGCGGTCCTCTTCACGCCTCCACGATTCCGTGGCGGATGGCGAGGCGCTCGAGCTCGGCCGCCGACGAGATTTCGAGCTTCTTCATGATGCTTGTGCGATGCGTCCCAACGGTCTTGG
>CAKKSE010000140.1 GCA_919903025.1 Nitrospiria bacterium
GAATAGTTTAATTCTAGAGTCCCCCGGCCGGGAAGTCAATGCAGGGCTGGATCCGGGAAACAAGATCTCCATTGACTCCGGCTTCCTTCGGACGGAAGATGCCGGCCGGGACACATGAACGCCCGCGCGGCCCTCGAACGCTTCTTTCTCAAAGGCCTGGATTCCGTCGATCCGGAGAAAGCCGTCTCGCGCGCGCTCCGGTTCCGGGGGACGTCGCTCGAACTCGGCCGGACGCGACTCAACCTCAAGCGCGTCCGCCGGATCTGCGCGCTCGGCGCCGGCAAGGCCGCCACGGGGATGCTGCGCGGCCTGATAACGGCCCTCCCAAGGCCGATCGACGCCGGCCTGATCATCACGAACGAGATAGCCGCAGTTCAGCCCGCATCGACGGCGGCTCCTCCCCTTTGTAAGGGGAGGCTGGGTGGGGTAGAGCCTTCGGGACTTTCTACCTCCCCCACCCCCTCCTTACAAAGGAGGGGAGGCGTTCGCATCATGCTGGCCGGACATCCTGTCCCGGACCGGAACGGGCTCGCGGCGGCGCGCAAGCTCTTGGACCTGGCAGCCTCCGCGGGCCCGGATGACCTCGCCTTCGTTCTCATTTCCGGCGGCGCATCGGCCATGACGCCCGCGCCGGCGCCCGGCCTTTCTCTCGCGGACATCCGGAAGACGACCCGGCTTCTCCTCGTATCGGGCGCGCCCATCCATGAGGTGAACATTGTCCGCCGCCGCCTCTCCCGCATTGCCGGCGGTCAGCTCGCCCGCGTCCTCTTCCCGGCCGCGTCGATCACGCTTCTTCTCTCCGACGTGATCGGCGACGATCTCGAAGCGATCGGCTCCGGACCGACGGTCCCCGATCCATCGACGTTTCAGGACGCCTGGGACGTCCTCTCCCGCCTCGATCTCTTGAGCAAAGTCCCCCACCCCGTCCTTGTCCATCTCCGCGCAGGGAAAATGGGCCTTGTCTCCGAGACCCCAAAACCGCGAGATCCGGTCTTCAAGAGCGCCCGAACGGCCATCGTTGCCTCCAACCGGACGATGCTTGACGCCGCCGCCAAAGCCGCCCGGGAGGAGGGCCTCTCCGCGGAGATCCTGACGGACGCGCTCCAGGGCGAGGCTCGGGACGTCGGCGCAATCCTGGCGGACCTCGCGCTCGTCCGGTCGCGCGTTTGCCGCAGACCCCTCATTCTCCTAGCCGGCGGCGAGACGACCGTTCGCGTCCATGGAAAAGGGACGGGGGGACGGAACCAGGAAATGGCGCTGGCGTTCGCCGACCGGATTCGAGGCATCGAGGGCATCACGGCTCTCTTCGCGGGAACGGACGGGAAAGATGGAAACTCCGCCTCCGCCGGAGGCTGGGCCGACGGCGGAACGGCCGCGCGCGGCGAGCGCGCGCGCGGCGTCTCCATCGCCCGGGTTCTGGCGGCCAACAATTCCACGCCTTTTCTCCGTGCCGCGAAGGACCTCTTCGTGACCGGCCCGACGGGAACGAATGTCCGCGACGTCGTAATGATACGGATGGGCAAGGCGAGGTAGACGCGGACAGCCTTCACGTAATTTCTACCCCGCCCAACCTCCCCATGCAAAGGGGAGGAGTGTTTTCCTCCCGATTTACACATTCACCGATTCCCGATTTTTTCTTGACATTCTCCGCCGCCTTTCTTTATCCTCCTGCCCGTCCCCCCCCCCATCCTCACCGTTGAGGAGAAATCGTGTCTGGACAAAGTCGTCCGCGGCAGTGTAAGCAAGGTCTCCGCGCGCCCGCGCCCCGTCGTCTCTTGCCGGTCTTGCCGGACGAAAGCGCTCTCGCTCTCTTCGCATTACGCGCAACGCTTTCGCCCATCCCCCGCGTAGAGGTCCGATCGGGAGTTCCATCCGTCCGTTCAGCATCGAGACCACCGTCACAGAGTCTTCCCTTTCCGGTTCGCGGACCGTCGTTGAGGATATTTCCCCCCTTCGGTCCGAAGGTCCCTGCCGGCGTCCTCATTCCGCGCGGCATCGCGAAGATTGTTCCTGACCCCACCAACACGACAAGTCGATTCCTGGGAGGTTGAGAGATGGCTCAAGCAGCAGCAGTCCATCATGGGGAACACGAAACGAGTTTCTGGCCGCTCCCGACCGGCCTCGCGGTCCTCTTCATTCCGATCGCCCTGACGGCCTACTTCGCCTGGCACATGCCGCTCCTCGGGCTTGTGCTGGGAGGCGTCGCGGCGGCCCTCTTGGCCGTGGGGATCGGAGGGTGGGCGCGCGAGTTCTTCACCAAAGGCGCCGAAGAAGGGCTCGGACCGATCGCCGTGGGCGCGTTCATCGCGTCGGAAGTTGTCATCTTCGGCACGATGTTCGCCGCTTTCTGGATGGGGCGGATCGTCTACGCGGGCCAGTGGAGCGCGTGGATCCCGTCGAACCTGAACCTCACGCTCGCGCTCTGGCTCACGATCATCCTCTGGGCCTCGAGCGCCACGATCGTCCTGGCTGAGCGGGCGATGGGGCGCAACGACCGCAACGCCTCGCTTGGTTGGATCGGGGCCACCTTCGTCCTCGGGCTTCTGTTCGTCATTCTGCACATGAACGAATGGGCGCACCTGGCCGCGGGAGGGTTCAAGCTCGGGGCGAACATCTACTCCACGACCTTCTACGCCCTCACGGGCGTGCACACGTCCCACGTGGTCGTAGGTCTCCTCATACAGATCGTGCTCTTCGTCGTCATCGCCGCCCGCCTCATGACGCCGGAACGGGTCACGTTCTTTCGGGCGTCGAGCCTCTACTGGCACTTCGTCGACATCATGTGGCTCATGGTCGCGAGCAACGCCTACCTCGTGGGAGGTCTCCGGTAACATGCGGACGCTGATCGCCTTGATTCTGCTTTCCTGGGCCGCTCCGGCGGAGGCCGGGTACAACCGTCCCGCGCTCCGGGACGCGTTCGACCCCGACACGCTCCGGATCGAGGAAGGCCGCTACCTGGGCCAGGCCGTTCCCGACGTGGCCGTGCGGACGGGGTCGGGAACGGCCCGGCTCCATGAACTGATCGGCGGCCGGCCGACGATCCTGATCCTAGCCTACTATACCTGCCACGGCCCCTGCCCGACGACGGTCCGGAATCTCCTCGAAGCGGTGCGTCCTCTCCAGGGGGAAGACTTCCGCGTCCTGGTCCTTTCCTTCGACAAGACCGACACGCCGGAGACAATGGCCCGCGTCAAGGAGGCAATCGGGCCCGTTCCCGCTTCGTGGACATTCGGCACCCTCCCTCCCGACGAGATCCCCCGGCTCACTCAGGCGGTCGGCTTCACCTTCTTCTTTTCGGAGCGCGATCAGGCATTTGTCCATCCGACCGTCCTCACGTTTCTCTCCCCGGCTGGAGAGGTCATGCGCTACCTGTACGGGACGGACCCGCGGCTTCAGGACATCCGCCTCGCCCTCATCGAGGCCCGGAACCGCGTCGGGCGCCTGAACGAGCTCGTCGACATGGCGACGCTCGCCTGCTACCGCTACGACCCGGCCCGGAGCCGCTACGTCATCCATCCGGCCCTCATCTTCGGCGGCATCGGGCTGGGCGTCTTGGGCGTAACTGGCATCGTATCATTCATGTACGGAAGATCCCCCAAAGGAGGTCGCAAACAATGATGGAGACGCTTCTCTTCGTTTCGGGCGGACCCCTCGCTTGGGCCGGCGGAAAGACCCCCGTCGCCTACCCGGCCCAGTTCTGGGACCAGATCTTCAACATCTGGCTCGTCATTGCCGTCGTGATCTACCTCCTCGTCGCCCTCCCGATGATCTACTTCATGGCCAAGTACCGTTACAGGAAGGGCGTCAACGAGGTTGGGGCCCACGAGGAGGGAAGTCTGGGGATCGAGATCCTCTGGACGGTCGTCCCGCTCATCATCGTGATCTATCTTGCCACACAGAGCTTCGCCAACTACACCCAGCAGAGAACCGCCCCGGCCGACTCCCTTCCGGTGAAGGTCCAGGGAATGATGTGGGCCTGGAGCTTCGAATACCCGAACGGCAAGAAATCGATCAACGACCTCTACGTCCCCGTTGGGAAGCCGGTCAAGCTCCTCCTCACATCCACCGACGTGGTCCACGCGTTCCATATCCCCGAGGCCAAAACAATGGAGGACGCCGTCCCGGGCCGCGTCACGACGATGTGGTTCCAGTTCAACAAGACGGGAGACTTCAGGGCTTTCTGCCGCGAATACTGCGGAACGCTCCATTCGATGATGCTCGCGACGATCAAGGTCGTGAGCCAGGAGGAGTTCGACAAGTGGCTCCAGCAGCCGAGCTAGAAGGAGGCATATGATGCAAGAGGCCGTTGCCGTCCAAACGCCGTGGTACAGGGCCAGCTTCAAAGAGTGGGTCCTGACGACGGACCACAAGAAGATCGCCATCCTGTACGCGGTCACGTCCCTCGTCTTCTTCGCAGTGGCGGGCTTGATGGGCATGGTCATCCGGCTCGAGCTGACATCTCCCGGCATGCAGTACGTGTCGCCCGACTTCTACAACTACCTCCTCACGGGGCACGGAGCCGTCCTTCTCCTCTGGTGGGCCATCGCCTTCTGGGGGGCCTTCACGAACTTCCTCATCCCGCTCATGATCGGCGCGCGCGACGTCGCTTTCCCCCGGCTCAACCAGCTCAGTTACTGGTTCTTCTTTTCCGCCAGCATCCTCGTTCTCATCACGCTCATTCCGAGCCAGAACATCAAGATGATGTGGACAGGGTATCCGCCGTTCTCCCTGCACGACGGCGCCGGGCCCACGGCCCTCTACGTGTTCATCATCTGGCTGATCGCGGGATCAACCCTCGGAACGGGCGTCAACTTCATCACGACGGTCCTCCGGATGAGGGCCAAGGGGATCACGCTCGGCGGGATGAATCTGATGGTCCATGGCCTGATGGCCTCGATCGTGATCCAACTCCTGGGCGTTCCCGCCTTCGTGGGGGCCGTCACGATGCTGTTCCTCGACAAGTACATCGGGACCGGGTTTTTCAACCCGGCCGTCGGGGGCGATCCCATCCTCTACCAGCACCTCTTCTGGTTCTACTCGCACCCGGCCGTGTACGTGATGATCCTGCCGGCCTTCGGCGTATTCTCGGAAGTCATCTCCACCATGTCGCGCAAGCCGATCTTCGGCCGAAAGTCGATGGTCATCGCTCTCTGGGCGATCGCCATCCTCGGTTTCGAGGTCTGGGCGCACCACATGTTCACCTCCGGAATGCCGGACTGGCTCCGGATCGTCATGTCTTACACGACGGTTCTAATTGCCGTCCCGACCGGAATCAAGATCTTCAACTGGGCCGCCACGCTCCACAAGGGCGCGATCCGGTTCCACACCCCCATGCTCTTCACGCTGGGCGGGATCTTCATGTTCCTGATCGGCGGGCTGACCGGCATTCCCCTGGCCCTGCCCTCGTTCGACATCCACGTTCACGACTCCCACTTCGTCGTCGGCCACTTCCACTACGTCCTCGCGATGGCCGTGACGTTCGGCGCGTTCAGCGGCGCCTACTTCTGGTATCCCAAGGTCACCGGGCGGATGTTTCCGGAAGGGCTCGGAAAGGCGAGCTTCTGGCTCATGCTCGTCGGGTCGAACATCTTTTACTTTACGCAGATGATGGTCGGCATCGCCGGCATGCCGCGCCGCTACGCGGACTATCCCGCGATTCCCGAATGGGTCAAGCTGAACGAGATTCAGACGGTCGGCGCGTTCATCCTGGCCGCCGGCGTCCTCCTGACGTTCGTCGCCTGGATTCGCGGACTCAAGGGACCGCGCGTCGAGCGCAGTCCCTGGGGTTCGCCGTCCCTCGAATGGACGACGCCCTCCCCGCCGCCCCCGCAGAACTTCGACAAGCTCCCGGTCGAGGTCCCGCCGGGGTGGTCGCCTTACCACTATGGACGCTAGGCCGGCGCCTTCGTCCCAAAACGCTCAGGAGCGCACCGTGAAGCAGATAAAAAGTTCGAACCGCCGGATCGTCTTGCTGCTCGGGGGGATCACCGTCCTGTCGTTCGCCTTCGGCGTGTTCATGTATCTTCCCGCCGAGAACCGGGCCAGGAAGATCCAGGAAACGTACAAGAAGTACCAAGCCAAGCAGGAAAGGAGGGCGCAGTCGTGGTCCAGCTCATCGTCGCGCTGACCGTCTTGTCCGTCTACCTTCTGATGGTCCTGGGAGGACTCGTCACGTCCACGGGTTCCGGTCTCGCCTGCCCTGACTGGCCCTTGTGCTACGGTACCGTCGCTCCGCCGCTCAAGCTGGACGTCTGGCTCGAATGGGGGCACCGCCTCCTCGGCGGGATCACGGGCCTCCTGATTCTCGCCTCCACGGTCCTCGTCTGCAGGCGCTATCGGAACGCCTCTCGCGTGACCGCGGGCGCCACGCTCGCCCTCCTCGTCGGCGTCGTCGTCCTGGGCGGCGTGGTCGTCCTCGTGGATGCGCCTCTCCTCCGCACCGCATGGCACACGCTGATCACTTCGTCCCACATCGTCCTTTCGACGCTGATTCTCGTCTCTCTCGTCTTTACGTACGCCCTCGTCCGCACCAAGGATCCCGGGACGGGGCGCCTGCCTTTTGCCGTCCCATTCTTCGCCCTCGTCGGCCTGCAGTCGCTCGTCGGCGTTGTTGTCCGATACAGCGCGGCCGGCGGCGTATGCCCCGATTTCCCGACGTGCCAGGGAATGTGGGTCCCTCCTCTCGAGTCCTTCCAGATTCTCGTTCACCTTGGCCATCGCATCCTGGCCGTCGCTGTCTTCGTATTCGCCGCGGCGGTCCTCATCAAGAAACCCTCCGCCCTGACCGCCCTGACGTTCGGAATCGTCGCCGCTCAGGCCGCATGGGGCGTCTTGAGTGTCCTGACCGGTTTGTTCCTGCCGGTCGTTTTCCTCCACATCGCCACCGGGTTCTTTCTCATCGGCTGGACAGCCTACCATGCCGCTCCCGCGCTCTTCTTCCCGCCGCTGATCGCCCGGAGCGCAAGCGCGTGATCGAGAAGGCGCTCGCGCGGAGCGAATCACTCGAAGACTACATCTCCCTCGCCAAGCCGGGAATCGTCTCCCTTGTCCTCATCACGACCCTGGCGGGCCTCTACGTCGGCCACCGAGGACTGCCGGCACCAGCTCTCATCTTCTGGACCCTCCTGGGCACCGGTCTCGCGGCGGCCGGCTCGGCGGCGCTCAACAACTTCTTCGACCGGGAGATCGACGGCCTGATGCATCGAACACGCACCCGGCCGCTTCCGACCGGCGCGATCGATCCCTCGAATGCCCTCGCGTTCGCCGTCACGCTCGTCGTCCTGTCGTTCCTCACCCTGTCCGCCTTCGTCAATGCCCTCTCGGCCTTCCTCGCCCTGACCGCCGTATTCTCGTACGCCGTCCTTTACACGCTCGTTCTCAAGAGGCTCACACCTCTCGCCACCGAGATCGGGGGGATCTCGGGCGCCCTCCCTCCCGTCATTGGGATCGCGGCGGCGCAGGGACGGATCGGGGTCGAGGCCCTGATTCTCTTTCTCATCATGTTCATCTGGCAGCCGCCCCACTTCTGGGCTCTCGCCGTCAGGCACGAAGCCGACTACAGGCGCGCCGGGATTCCCGTTCTCCCCGTCGCGTCCGGCTTATTCGAGACGAAGGTCAAGACCCTTTCCTACGCCGCCGCCCTCCTTCCCGTCAGCCTTTTCCCCTACTTCTTCGGCGTCGCCGGTACGGCATATCTCGCGGCGGCGTCGGTCCTGAGCCTCGCGTTCCTCGGGATGGCTCTCCGGTTCTTCTTCTCCGAGAAGAAGCAGGTCTCTTCGCTATTTTTCTTCTCGATCGTCTACCTGGCCCTCCTGTTCGCCGTGATGACCTTCGACCTCGGCTAGTTCGGAGTTCGCGGGGCGCATCGCGACGCCGCCCCGCCTGGTCCCAACTCCACACTCCGGACTCCGCATTCCGCATTCGACCGCACATTCCCCTTGACACCCGCTCATCCTTCTGACAAACTTCCGCCGTTTTTCGCCACCCCCCCGAAAAGAAGCGCCGACGCGACCAACCGCGGCGTCGATCGGCCGCTCCGGCCTCGACGACGCCTGGGGCGGTACGGTTAACATCAGCGATAATCCCAAACTCATCCGTTCGCGCAAGGAGGGAGAATGCATTCGTCCGGCGACGTCGCCAAACACCCGAGTGTCTCGAAAGGGATCCTCAAGGGCGTCATCAAGGTCAGCGTCATCCTTCTTCTCGTCTACGCGATCGTCGAGCTCTTTATCGGAAGGCTTCCCCAAGCCGACTACCGGGCCTTCCCCCTCACGGGAAGCCGGATCGCAATCTGGATCGTTGCGCAGGTCCACCTGCTCTTCGGCGCTTTCGTCCTGGCCGTTCCCCTGTTCGCCCTCATCTGCGAGATCATCGCTCTCAAGACGAAAGACGAGCGGTACAACCAGCTGGCCTACGAGTTCGTCAAGCTCCTCCACATGGCCTTCACGACGACGGCGATCTTCGGCGCCCTGCTCCTCATCGCCCTGATCGGCCTCTATCCCAAGTTCTTCGATCACATGACCAAGATCTTCAAGCCGACCTACTACGTCTACGTCCTCCTCCTGTTCGGCGAGGTCATCGCCTTTTACGTCTATTACTATTCCTGGCACAAGCTGGTCGGGCGGCCCCTCCACATCTTCTACGGGGCGCTCCTGAACTTCTTCGGCATCTCGATCATGGTCGCGGCCAACGCCTGGGCCGCCTACATGCAGACGCCCGGCGGCGTCGACGAATCGGGAAACCTCGTCTCCCTCTGGGGGGCGATCAACACGTACACATGGATGCCGATCAACATCCACCGCACGATCGCCAACATCTCCTACGGGGGCTCGATCGCGGGGGCCTACGCGGCCTTCCGGTTCCTCGCCGCCGAGAGCGACGAGGAGCGGGCCC
The DNA here is from genome assembly GCA_919903025.1 of Nitrospiria bacterium. Lineage (GTDB taxonomy): Bacteria > Nitrospirota > RBG-16-64-22 > RBG-16-64-22 > RBG-16-64-22 > RBG-16-64-22. The sequence continues at coordinate 8,893 of CAKKSE010000140.1, forward strand.
GTTACGACTGGATGGGGTACGTCGGCTCGTTCATCGCCATCGCGGCGCTTCTGCCTCTTCCGTTCGCCGGATACTTCCTGACGATGGAGATGTACGCCTTCAGCCAGCAAATGGGGATCACGCTGATGGGCGGCGTTTTCTCCTGGCTCTTCATCATCCAGGCCGTCCTGATCGGCGTCCTGTTCCTCGCGGCCAACTACTACCTCTGGCTTGGAATGATGCGGATCAAGGGATCGGAGCGGTACGCCAAGTACAACAAGTGGCTCCTCCTCGTGGTCACGATCTGCGTCATCGTCTGGATGACGCCGCACTCGATCGTGGCCTCGCTGGAGGAAGCGCGAAAGATGGGCGGTACGCACCATCCGATCCTCGGCGTCCTCGGCGTCATGAGCGCGAAGAACACGGCCGTGAACATCATGATCCTGGCCACGTTCCTCTCGTTCATCCTCTACAAAAGGGCGAACAAGATCGCGACCGTGTCGTGGGCCAAAACGGGGGCGCTCATCCAGTGGCTCGCCCTCGCCCTCGCGGCCGGCATCAACATCTTTTACGGGATCTACGGCTACTTCGTCGAGGCGATCGTCAGGCTTGGTTTCTCCAACTACATGGTTTACGCCGTCCTCGGGGCGATGTTGATCGTCATCGCCATCGACATCCTGATGTTCAAGGGCGCCCGGACGACCGGACCGATCGAGTGGGGCAAGATGCCGCCACGGTCTCAGTACGCCCTCTTCCTCCTCGCCATCACGTTCACGTGGACGATGGGACTCATGGGGTACGCGCGGTCCGGCATCCGGGAATACTGGCACGTTTACGGAATCCTGCGCGACAAGGCGCCCGACGCCTTCACCCCCACGCTCGGGTACGCGGCGAACATCGTCTCCGTGACGACGCTCCTGTTCCTCGGCCTCGTCGCCTGGATCGTGGCGCTCGGGATCCGAGCGGAAAAGTCCGGCAAGTCCCACTAACTTGATGTTGAAAAAGTCCATCCATGGCTTTTTCAACCACGACCTGGACGAAGTGAAT
>CAKKSE010000141.1 GCA_919903025.1 Nitrospiria bacterium
GGAAGTCGAAGAACAGCGTCCGGTCGGTCTCGGTGGCCAGGGAGATCAGCTTCCCGCGCGTCTGGGGGTTGAGTTTCTGATGGATATTCTGAAGGTTGGTCGTCTTGCCGCACAATCCCGGCCCGTAATAGACGACTTTGAGAGTGATCTCCTTCGTGGCATAGTTGAACAGAACCATTGAATCCTCCCGGGTCCGGCCCTAGCCGTGCCCCACGATGTACACGCTGTCCCGAACTTCGTGCTTCACTCGGTACATGGCTTCGTCGGCCAGGCGAATCAGGTCTTCCTTCGATTTCGCGTGGTCGGGATACGCCGCGATCCCGCAGCTTGCCGTCAGCCGGATCTGGAGACCTTCCCCCTTGAGGAACGTGTGCCCGGCAATCGAGCGCCGAATGCGCTCCGCGATCGCGAAAGCCGCCGCCGGGTCGGTCTGCGGCAGCACCACGACGAATTCATCCCCCCCGTAGCGGGCCACGACGTCGATGCTCCGGATGTTCCGAAGGAGGATCTGCGCCACCTCGATCAGCACGCGGCTCCCCATCAGGTGGCCGTGCTGGTCGTTGATCTCCTTGAAATGGTCCATGTCGATGAAGATGAGCGAGACCGACGCCCCGTGCCGCCGGGCCCGCTCGATCTCCACCTCGAGCGTCCGCGCAAGGTACCGCATGTTGAAGAGGTTCGTCAGGTCGTCGGTCACGGCCAGGTCGGCCATCTTCTGGTAGATGCGGGCATGCTCGACGGCGATGGCGGCCTGATCGACCAGCTTGAGCAGGAGATCCAGGTCCTTCCGGCCGAACGATTCTCCGCCTTTCTTGTTGATGACCTCGACGACGCCGATGACCTGCTCCTTGCTGATGATCGGAACGGCCATGACGGAACGGGTCGTGAACTTCGTCTTCTCGTCGAACCCGGAAAAGAAACGCTGGTCCTTGCGAACGTCGGGCACGATGAGCGGAACGCCTTCCTGGGCCACCCAGCCGGCGATTCCCTGTCCCTTCTTCAGGCGCTTCTTCTCGAGTTTCTTGCCTTTCTCGCCCGTGGCCACCTCGAACACCAGATCCTGCCGTTCTTCATCGACCAGAAGGATGGACCACGCTTCGCCCTGGATGAGGTCCCGGGTCTTGTCCATCACCGTTCTGAGAATGGCCTTCAGATCGAGCGTCGACGTCAGCGCCCGGCCGACGTCGACGAAAAAGGCGAGTTCCTCGGCCTTCCGGTTCATTTCATCGCGCATGCCGTCGATTTCGTTCTTGTGGCCGGCGAATTCACGGGCGAGACGGGCCGTGCGGACGATCTGGCCCGCTCCCGCCTGCCGGCTCGCCAGGAGAACGCCCTGCCGCGCCAGCCAGGCGGAGAGTCCCCGCGCGTTTCCGTTGTCCGAAAGGATCACGACCGGAAGGGCTTCGATCTTCTTGTGGAAAGAGGGCCAGCCGCGCCGCTTGGCCGTGGAGACAAGGAAAGACCGGTCGAGAATGACCGCGTCGTACGGAACGCGGTCGACGCAGCTCGCCGCTTTCGCGGCGTCGGTTACGAGGTCAACGCGGTGACGGGAGAGCCGGAGAAGGGACTGAAGGTCCTTTCCCGCCGTCTCCGGTCGATCAAGAAAAAGGAGGCGCACACTCCACTCCCTGGGTGGCCGAACCGGACCATCAATGCTGGAAATATAGCAATTTCAAGGGGAAGGTACAAGGAAGAGAGTCACGCCCCACAGCATTTCTTGTACTTCTTCCCGCTCCCGCACGGGCATGGGTCGTTCCGGCCGACCTTCTTCTCCCGCCGGACGGGGGCCACCGCGACCGCCGCCTCCTCGCCCCTGTTGTAGTTCATCGGCGTTCGGGGGGCGGAAGGCATCTGCGCCGGCTCCGGCTCGCGCACGACCTGGACGCGGAATAGATAGCCGATGACGGCCTCCTCGATGCGCGTCTCCATGTCGTTGAACAGCGAGAACGCCTCTTTCTTGTATTCCACCAGAGGGTCTTTCTGTCCGTAACCCCGAAGACCGATGCCTTCCTTGAGATGATCCATCGAAAGGAGATGGTCCTTCCACTGGCTGTCCAGAATCTGGAGAAGGCTCATTCTCTCGACGTACCTCAGCACGTCCGGGCCCGCCTCGCGCTCCTTCTCCTCGTAACGCGCCGACACCTTCTCCCAGACGAACTCGCGCAGGGCATCGCGAGAGGATGCCTGCTCCACAAGGATCGCCGGAGCGATCTCGACGGCGAACAGGCGCTCGACCTCCGTCGAGAGGGCGGCCGTATCCCACTCGTCGGGGTGACGGTCGTCCGGGCAGTGAGCGGCCGCCATCCCGTCGACGAAGGCCTCGGCCATCCCCAGCACGTCGTCCTTGAGCGACTCCGCCCCCAGGATCTCCCGCCGGCGGCCGTACACCTCCAGCCTCTGTTTGTTCATCACGTCGTCGTATTCGAGCAGGTGCTTGCGGATCTCGAAGTTTTGGGCCTCGACCTTCTTCTGCGCGTTCTCGATCGCCCGCGTGACCATCCGGGCCTCGATGGGGACGCCTTCCTCCATTCCCAGGCGCTCCATGAGCCCCTTGATCCGGTCCGAGCCGAAGATCCGGAGAAGTTCGTCCTCCAGCGAAAGGTAGAACCGGGAAGAGCCCGGGTCCCCCTGGCGTCCGGACCGGCCCCTCAGCTGGTTGTCGATCCGCCGCGCCTCGTGCCGTTCCGTTCCGAGGATGTGAAGCCCCCCGGCCTCGATTACGCGATCCCGGTCCGCCGCGCACTGGGCCGAAAGCTCGGCCAGTTTTGCGTCCCACTCCGCCTGGGTGTATTCCCGTTCCTTGAAGTACTGCCGGCACAGCCCCTCCGGGTTCCCGCCCAAAACGATATCCGTCCCGCGGCCGGCCATGTTCGTCGCAATCGTGACCGCGCCGCTCGCGCCCGCCTGGGCGACGATCTCGGCCTCCATCTCGTGGTACTTGGCGTTGAGGACCGTGTGCCGGATCCCGCGCTTCTTGAGGAGCGCGGACAGCCGCTCCGATTTCTCGATGCTCGTCGTCCCGACGAGCATCGGCTGATCCTTCTCGTGAAGCTCCACGATCTCCTCGATCGCGGCGGCAAACTTTTCGCGCTCGGTCTTGTAGATGAGGTCGGCATGGTCCCGCCGGATCATCGATCGGTTGGTCGGGATCACCACCACGTCAAGGTTGTAAATCTTGGCGAACTCGGCCGCCTCGGTATCGGCCGTTCCCGTCATCCCGGCCAGCTTCTCGTAGAGGCGGAAGAGGTTCTGGAACGTGATCGAGGCGAGCGTCTGGTTCTCCTGGGCGATCTTGACGCCCTCCTTCGCCTCGATCGCCTGGTGCAAGCCGTCGGACCACCGGCGTCCGGGCATGAGGCGCCCCGTGAACTCGTCGACGATGATCACCTCGCCGTCCTTGATCATGTACTCGACGTCGCGGTGGTACAGCGTGTGGGCCCGAAGGGCCTGCTGAACGTGGTGGACCAGATCGATGTTGGCCGGGTCGTACAGGTTCTGGACGCCCAACAGCTCTTCGAGGCGGGCATTCCCGGCCTCCGTGACGATGACCGTCTTGCTTTTCTCGTCCACCTGGTACTCGCCGTGCTCCTCGATCGCCTCGCCCATGACGCTCGTCTCGCCCGTCCGGTCGCGTCCGCGCTTGAGCTTCGGCACGATCTTGTCGATCTTGTAGTAAAGGTCGGTGGATGCCTCGGCGGGGCCGGAGATGATCAAGGGTGTCCGCGCCTCGTCGATGAGGATGGAGTCGACCTCGTCCACGATGGCGTAGTGCGGCGCCCGCTGGACGTAGTCCGCCAAGTCGTACTTCATGTTGTCCCGGAGATAATCGAACCCGAATTCGTTGTTCGTCCCGTAGGTTACGTCGGCGGCGTAGGCTTCCTTGCGCTGGGCGTCAGTGAGACCGTGGACGATCACGCCCACGGAAAGCCCCAGGAAGCGGTAGATCTGGCCCATCCACTGGGCGTCCCGACGGGCCAGGTAGTCGTTGACCGTCACGACGTGGACTCCCCGCCCGCTGAGAGCGTTCAGGTACACGGCCAGGGTCGCGACGAGCGTCTTCCCCTCGCCCGTCCTCATCTCGGCGATCCGCCCCGTGTGAAGGACGATCCCGCCCATGAGCTGGACGTCGAAATGCCGCATCTTGAGGGTCCGCTTCGACGCCTCCCGGACGACGGCGAAGGCCTCCGGGAGAAGATCGTCGACCGCCTCGCCCGCCGCCAGGCGTTCTCGAAAGCGGTCGGTCATCGCGCGCAGTTCGGCCTCCGACGAGGGCGCGAAGCGATCTTCCAGCGCGTTGATCCGGTCGACCATCGGCCGCATCCGGCGGACCTCGCGCTCGTTCTTCGTCCCGAAGATCTTCTTGAGGACCGCCTGAATCATTTGCCTGACACCAGTTATTCGTTATTGGTCAATGGTCAATGGTCATTCGTTATTCGTCAATCGTTATTCGTCGATCATTCTCCAACCATTGACCACTGACCATTGACCAATGACGATTGACCATTATAGACGCGAAAAGCGTCCCTGGGAAGAGGTCGAACGGGGCCAGGACGACCTGTGAGAACGTCAGTTGATAAACTTCTTCGGATTGACCGGCAGGTTGTTGACGTAGACCTCGTAGTGCAAGTGGGGACCGGTCGTGGCGCCGGTACTTCCCACGTGGGCCACCTTCTGGCCGCGGCGGACGAACTGTCCTCCCGAAACCGTCACGCGCGAGTTATGCCCGTACAGCGTCCGATACCCGTAGCCGTGGTCGATGATGACGTAACGTCCGTACCCGGCGTTCTCTCCCACGAACGACACGATCCCGTCCGCCGTCGCCAGGACCGGCACGCCGGACTGGGCCGCGATATCTATCCCTTGGTGAAACTCGACCTTCTTGTCATGAAAGGGCGACGGGCGATTCCCGTACCCGGACGTCGTCCAGCCGCGCACGGGCCAGCCGGAAGGGGTCGCGGCCATGAGCGACCGCCGCGTCTCGAAGTATTCGATCAGCCGCTGGAAACTGACTTCCTGCCGGGAAGCCGTCTCCTGCATCTCTTTGATCTCTTTCTCCACCGGCTCCGGCAAGCCCCCCGAAGCGCTTCTCCCCTCGTTCGCGAGCCCGGCCAGCGCCGCCTCGGAAGGGTTCTGCGGCGAACCGCCGATCCCCACGAGCTGAGCCGCGCGGTCCGTTCCGGAAACGCCGGCCATCCTTCGAATTTTCAGGTCGAGGTCCTTGAGCCGCATCAACTGCCGGTCCATCTCCCCCAGGCTCATCGTGAAAGACTGGACCTGAAGCTTCTGGGCTTTCGTTTCTTTTCGAAGCCCCTCAAGCTCCCAAACGCGGCCCGCCATGTCGACGTACTGGTAGGCCAGGAATCCGGTCAGGACCGCGCCGCCGACGCCCGCGGCCGAGAGAAGACGGACTATCTTCTTGCGGATGGAAAAGCGCCGGACCGACCCCTTGGCGCCAGGGACGAGGACGACAGTGACGTATTCTTCAACCTTCTTCTTGGCTTCCGAACTCAAGGGCGTTCGCTCCACTGGCCGAAGAAATCGGGCGTTAATACCACACCCCCCGCCGACTCGTCAAGCGGAGAAATGATCGTGAGGGCCAACTGATTGATTATTCGAGGCATTTGGATGTCTTTCGAAGGGCGGGCCGCCGCGCCCCGCCCAAGAATCGGATGTTCTTCGATCGGATGTTCTTTGTAGGGCAGGTCACCAAACCCGCCGCCGTCTGAAACCCACGAAAAATCCCGGTTAATGGAAACCGGAGCCCTTCGACTCGATCAATTCAAGGAGGGCATCGGTCGCGGCCGGATCGAACTGTTTCCCCCTGTTTTCGTGAAGCTCCTTGAGGACAACACCGCGAGACAAGGGCGGCCGGTTGCTGCGGGCCCGGCTCATGGCATCGTAGGCCTCCGCCACGCCGATGATCCTCGCCCCGTCGGGGATCTTGTCCCCGGCCAGCTCGTCCGGGTATCCCTTCCCGTTATAGAACTCGTGATGATGCCGGATCATCGACCGGACGTTTTCGAACCCCTCGATCACCGAGACGATCCGCTCGCTCTCCACCGGATGTTTCCGGATATGCTCCACCTCGTACCACGTGAGCCCGTCTTTCTTGGACCAGATCTGGTCGGGAAGGGCGATCATCCCGATATCGTGGAGGATCGAGGCGTATCGGAGTTCCGCCAGGCGCCGGGAATCGGTCCACCCGAGCCGGCGGGCGATCTGCTCGCTGTACAGGGCCACCCGCTCGCAGTGCCCCTTCATATGCGGATCGCGGAGCTCGATCAGCGAGGAAAGGATCGAGACCATCCGATCGTGGTTCGTCCGAATGATCTCCTCGACCCGTTTCTCTTCCGTCACGTCCGTGAAAGTCTGAATCGAGCCTTCGATCCGGCCGCTCTTCTCGACGAGGGGGGCCATGTTGATCCGGATCGTCCGGCCCCGGCCCTCGCGGTCCACGATCTTCACGTCCATGTTGCCGATCGGCTCCCCCCGCGAGATGCCCTCCCGGATCCGGGTCTCGTCCTCGCCGTCCATCCGGAAAGCGCTGAAGTAGTCCTGCCCGAGCACCTCCTCGAACCGGTAGCCTGTGATATCTTCCGCGCAGCGGTTGAACGACGTAACCTGACCGTCCGGATCGAGGATGACCACGCCGGAAGGAACGGTGTCGTAGATCGCCTTCAGAATGGCGCTCTGTTCCTCGACGACTTCCTGCGTAAGCTGAAGCCGCTGGTGCGCCACGTCGAGCCGCCGAATCGCGTCGTGGAGGTCCGCCACAGGGCGATTTCCCGGGGAAGGCATTCCGCGCCTCCAAGGTCGATCCATCCCTGGAGATATGGACCCCGCCTCATCCGGAGGCTGGGGCAATCAACCGTCAATCGTCAATAGTCGTCGGTCAATCGTTATTGGTCATTCGTTATTCGCCAATCACCAACCATTGACCAATAACCAATGACCAATAACCAATGACCAATAACCGTATTCTCATCCCTCGCCGACTCTCGCCGTCACCTGGCCGATCCAGTCCAGATACGGTTCGGAACCGGACACGATCGGCAGGGCGATGATCTCGGGCACGGAATACGGATGGCGGCCGCTCACGGCCTCGGCCACCCGGGCGAAGAGATCGGTCCGGCTCTTGACCACGAGGAGAAACTCCCCCTCGTCGCAGACCTCGCCTTCCCACGTGTAGATCGAGCGAATGCCCGGAACGATGTTGACGCAGGCCGCGAGTCTCTTCTCGACCAGGTGTCGGGCGATCTTTCCCGCGTCTTCTTCCGTGGGAACGGTGATGAGGACGACGATCTTGTCAGTCTGGGCGCTCAAATGCGGATCCCCCATACGGCGCCGTGATGCTGATCGAGGGGCTTACGGGAACAATATACCACGATTTTGCCGGTTTTTCATACCGTTATACCGATTCAACAACAATAATCCTAAAAACCGCAGTTCATTCACCGCAGAGGACGCAGAGTACGCGGAGGAAATGGTTTTCGGGCGGTCTTGATGCTCACCTGTCAGGTGAGATCGATGTGTCTTCCAATCCCTCGAACTCCTTTGCGTTCTCTGCGTGCTCCGCGGTTCAACTGCTTTTTCTAGGATAATTATCAGCCGCCAGCTTTCGGCAATCAGCCAAGAACGCCTCGCCTTGGCTTGCTGGCCGCTGATCGCTGAGGGCTGAGAGCTTTCCTATTCACCGATTCACCGATTCACCGATTGACCGATTCACCATTTTACACCCTTCCCTGGAGGATCCGCGGTGTAATGAAGATCAACAGCTCCGTCTGTGAGTCGTTCTTCAGGTCGCTCCGGAAGAGCCTCCCCAGGAGGGGGATCTTGGACAGCCCGGGAACGCCGTGTTCGAGATCGGACTCGTTCCGCTGGAGGATGCCGCCGATGACGATCGTCTCCCCGTCCATTACCATCAGCGTGCTGTTCGCCTTGCGCGAGATGATCGTCGGAATCCCCTGGACCTGCCGGTTCCAATCCGGCTCGTCCTTCTCCGTCTCGAGCTTCATCAGAACCCGCTGGTCGCTCGTGACCTGCGGCGTCACGGTGAGTCTTAGGAACGCCTCGATCGTCTGGATCCCCGTCGTGGACGTCGATCCGGCCGTCGACGTCGTGGTCGTCCCGGTCGTCACGGTCTGGATCGGGATCTTGACGCCCGAGGAGATCTTCGCCTCGCCGTTGTTGAGCGTCATTATCCGGGGGTTCGAGAGGATCTTGCCCATCCCGGAATCCTCCATGGCCGAGAGCTTGACCCCGAGCTGGAAGAAATTCCCGATGCTCCCCAGCGTAAGCCCGATCGCGCCGTACGGATCGATCGAGATGGGAAGGTTCACGGCGAAGTTGTCGCCGATCTGGCCGGAGGCGCTGCTCGTCGTCGTGGTGGTCGTCGTCCCGCCGGAGGAGCCGACGATGCCCGAGGGGCCGGCCGCCTTCCCCGTCCCCGACGTGATCGCAGTATTCGGAAAGCGGTAGGGCATGGCCGTCCCGTGCGCCGCGTCCCGGTAGTACGCGCCGCCCCACTGGATCCCGAGCTGCTGAGCGAAGCTTCTCGTGGTCTCGACGATGCGCGCCTCGATCATGATCTGCGGCGTGACCGTGTCGAGCTTGGCCAGAAGAGCCGCCACCCGGTCCAGGTTCCGCGGAAAGTCCTTGGCGATGAGCATATTCGTCCGTTCGTCCACGATGAGGCTCCCCGCCTTGCTCGTCGCGGGCTTCAGCGCGTTTGTCAACTCCTTCGGAGTCGCGTAGTTGAACGGGAAGGTCCGGATCTCCATCCCCTCTTCGACCTTGTCCCCCGCCGGGACGACCCAGATGATGTTCCCCTGCCGGAGAGACGTAAGCCCTCGACTGCGGAGGATCGCTTCGAGCGCGTTGTCGACCGTCACCTGCCGAAACGAGAGCGTCGCCTTCCCGGTCACTTCCTCCCCGACGATGATGTTGAGACCCGCCTCCTGGCCGAGCGCGCGCAGAACGTCCCGGATCTCCACGTCCCGGAACTCCATGGAGAAAAGGCGCTCCCCGCCGCCCGTTCCCTTCTCACCGCTCCGGTCAGCCGCCGTCGCCTTGCTCTCCCCGGCTGGATCGGCAAGGAGGAGGATCAGTACGACCAGAATCCCTCCCGCCCAGAACTGACGTCGCACGCAAACCCGGCGGATCGCTCTCAGCATAAGTCTCTCCTCGTTGCCGTTCGTCTCACGACCCGGCGTTTCCCGCCGGCCCGGAGGCCGCCGGCTCTTTCCCGCCCGCCGCTGTCGGCGCCTGACTTCCCGCCGAAGGGGCTCCTCCCGGCGTCGCCATCGGTCCGATTCTCAGGTCGCTCTTCCCGGCGGCGTCGCGGAGGACGACGCGGTCCGGCCTGATCTCCACGACCTTCCTTCCGCCCACCGTGTCCCCGACACGGACGAGCTGATCGTTGACGATCGCCACGGCCGACAGCGGGTTGTGAAGGATCGCCTTCAACTCGAGGCCGGCGGCGGGACCCGCTTTGGCCTTCCCCGGAATGAAGTGCGGGGGGATGAACGGGTCCCGTCTCAGGGCCTCAGCCTCAGCGGCCTGGCCCCTGACCTCGGGCGGAAGGTTCAGGTCGAGAAGGGAAGGAGGCGCCGTCTCTCCCCGAGCCGCGCCCGCGCCGGCAAACGCGGACAAACCGAAGAACACGCAAGCGAGCGCGGCCCTGATCCGTGCGTCAGCGCGTGAACACCCAGACAGCGAAAGCGGCAAAGCCAAGATCCCCCTATCGACCGGTTCGGGTTTCATTTCCCTACGAACGCCCCAACCTCGAGTTCCGAGACCACGTCGGGGAGCGAGGCCGGCGTCGTCTCCATCTTCAATCTGCGGACATCCAGGACAGGCTCGTGCGCCTCGAGCAGGGCCAGGTATCGCACCACGTCGGAAGTCCTGCCGCGAACCGAGACCTTGACCGCGAGATCGTTGTACGTGCCCTTGTCCACCATGGCCGACGGCACGAGACCGCGAACTTCGACGCCGGCCGCGTCCCGCAGGCGCAGGATCTCGTCCAGAACGACCCCCGCGCCGTCGCGCGGATGGAGGAGCACCGGCGCCGCCGAGGGCGTCGGCTTCCCGCCGGCCTTGATCCGCGCGAGCTCGCTCCGAGCGGCCGCAAGGGCCGCAGAAAGACCCTCCATCTCGACCTTCGCCTGCGACAGCTCGGCCGTCGCCCGGACGCGGCCTCTCTCGATCGGCTGGTACACGGCCGCGGCGTACAGGTAGACCACCCCCGCGGCCAGCACGAGAAGACCGATCTTCTTCTCGCGTCCGGACAGACGCCCGACCCAGACGCGGGCTTGGTTGAGGACCGCCGGCGCCGCCACGGCGTCAGCCCCTCGTTCCCAGCGGAGACCGAACGATCCGCGCGCTGATATGAAAACCGACGCCTCCCGCCTTTTCCTCTTCCTTCGCGGCCGGCGCCGCCGAACGCCCGTGCTCAGCCCCGCGCTCAGCATAGACCAGCGTCACGTTCGAGAAAAGGCGCGATCGCTCGAGGCTGGAAACGAAAGCCGTTACATTCTCGTGCGAGTAGGCCGCGCCCTTCAGATCGATCGTCTGGCCGGCGTCTCCATCCGACGGCTTGCTCTCCAGCGACGACAGCCAAAGAGAGGGCGGCGCCAGGCGTCCCACTTCCCCGAGAACCGCCGAGAAGCGCGTCCGGCCCGCCGCACGCTCCCTGAGAGTCGACAGCGCCGCCGCCTCGCCCCGCTGGACCTCCGCCGCCTGCCTGAAGGGAGCGATCTCCGCGTTGATTTTCGCGATCTCGGCCTGGACGGCGTCGCGCGCGCCGGCGAGACGGACCTTCTCGCGGTCGGCGGCGTACTGCTCCCACCGCTTCCACCCGGCGACGGCAATCGCGGCGATCACGACGAGAGCGGCCAGCCGGACAAGGCGCCCGGGCTTCGCGGCCGGCCTTCGGATCTCGCGGGGGAGAAGATTGACGGTATCCTTCATCCCCCAGCCTCCCGGAGCGCCAGGCCCATCGCGACGGCGAACCGGGGCGCCAGCGAGCGGACGCTCGCCAGTCCCGGGCCGTTCCCCTTCACCTTGGCGAAAGGATCGTCGATCTCCACGGGGGAATCGAAGAACTGCGCGGCGTGCTCCTTGAGGCCGGGCAGGAGCGCGCCGCCGCCGGCCAACAACACTCTCTGAATCTCGCGGTCTCGCGTCTGGGCGCGGTAATAATCGATCGAGCGCTGGACTTCGAGGATGATGCGGTCGATCGGCGCGGCGGCGCTTTCCAGTTCCGGAGAACCGGAGGGAAAGGCGAACAGCCCCTTTTCGCGCTTGAGCGCCTCCGCTTCCGCCGTAGAAAGGCGGGCGGCGTCCGCGAACGCCCGCGTGCAATGCTCGCCCCCGGTCTCGACGCTCCGGGTCAGGCGAAGCCGGCTCTGCTTGAACAGGTTCACCTCCGTGCGCTGTCCGCCGATGTCCACGTACACGACGGTCCCCTCTTCGGGCCGCGTCATCCTAAGCGTGTTTCGGAGGGCGAGCGGGTTCACGTCGACGACCTTGACGCGCCCCCGCGTCTTTTCGACCGCGGCCAGCGCCTCCCGAACACCGCGCCCCTCCACGGCCACCAGGAGGACCTCGTACCGCGTGGCCGTCCCCTCGGTGGTCTCTCCCGTCACGACGTAGTCGATGACGGCGTCTCCCAGATCGTACGGGACCTGCCGACGCGCCTCCCAGCGCACGGCCTCCGCCAGCTCGTCCGCCGGCATCTTCGGAAGGACAAGAGGCCGGATAACGAGCGACCGGTCGGAGACCGTGATCGCGATGGAGGCCCCCTCCAGCCGGGAGGCGCCCGCGACGCGATCCAGGGCTTGCGCAACAGCGTCGGGACCCGGCCCTTCGAACTCGGCGAGGACGGCCGAATCGATCCCGACCTCCTTCCCGCGCCGCTTCAGGCGGACAACCTTGACGGAGCTCGACCCGATATCGACGCCCGCAAGGTCCCCGTTCCTCCCAAAGAACCTAGAAAGGAAAGACATTAGCCTCTCCGGGCCAGAGCCGGCGACAGGGAGGAAACCCTCTCCCCGTGTGATTGGGAATGATCGTCGATCTCGTCGATCTCGTCGATCTCTTCAATGGCCTTCGCGTACGCCACCTTGTGGCGGAACCCCAGGCAGAGGTATTTCCAGACAGTTTCTGCCATCATGACGTCCCGATCCGAGTAGCGGCGGGCCTCAAGATCGCCCATCGAGACGCGGACCGGATGGATGTACCCTTTTTGTTCAAGGTAGTAGAGTTTATGGCGGGGGATGTTAAGCCGTCTGAGAACGTCTGCAGTCTTCATCTATTCTCGAACACCGGACTGAGAAGGCGTTCGGAAACAGAACGAAATGAAGCCACAACCGGTTCCTCCTGCAAGGCTACACCCGTTCCGTCCGCTACCGTGCGGACTAGACGTTTATTTTTCTATGGTTCCCTGGAAGGAAAGAACCTGATGAAAAGTCTAGGGGGAAAGGTTTGAGATGTCAAGCAAATTGTTAATGTACGCGCATAACAGTATGATATATAAAGTATTTCCTACCGGAATACGTACTTCACCGAGACGAAAAGGAAATACGCGCCGGCCAGAATGAGGATCACCCCGACAATCTTGCGATTGCGGAAAGCGGCCTGGTCGTTGTTCACGAGCGTCCTGTTGAACCACTCGGACAATCTTGTAAGCGTATCGGGGGAGAAGATAAACAAGACACCAAAAACGACCGCCAGAACGCCGAGGATCGGGAATGCGTACATCTGACCTCCCTTCTATGGTCTGCCCTGCCGGAACGGCGAAGCGGGAAACCGGTTCCGTTAACAAACGTCTCGCTCTCGGCCAAACCTAGCGTCGGCCCTCTATCGCGGTATCGGAAACAGGCCCTCCCTTGATCCGAATCCCTTTCAATCCACGCGGTTTCCGAGGCTTGGGCAAGGGTGAACGAAGACCGAACTCGCCCCTGATTTCCTCCAACGAATACGTTCGTCCGCGTTTTGCGCGATCACCGATACCATCCAGGTACGACATGAACGCCTCGTTCCGGCCGAGGGACAACGCCTCCAGCGTCATCTCGTCCTTCAAACCGACGAGAGCAAGCGCGGGCCGCCCATTCTTCGTGAGGACAATCACTTCCTTCTCCGCCAGACTGGCCGTCTTCCTGAACGAGGCGGAAGTCTTCTCCAGTTGCAATGTTCTCATATTCTTACCTCCCTCCCGCCGATCCATAGCCCGGCCCCTTCCTTCCGGCCAACCGAGAGCACAAGAACGCTGGCTCGGCGCTCTTCCACGTTGAAGAACACCCGCAACACGCCGACTCTTTGTTCGTAGTGCACCAGCGGATTTGGCCGAAGAAGCTTCAGGTTCCGCGTGATCCGCGTCGGCTGGCTTCCCAACACAGCCTCAATCCGGGTTAGAACCTTCTTCCGCTCTCCCGCGGACAACTGCCGCGTGCATCCGAGCCTCTTCCGTAAAGCGAACGATATAGCTCATCCCGCATGAATACTAGCACACCGGTAGCGCATCTCCAAGCCGAGCGGCCGGGTTGCCTCACCACCTCCCGCCGGTCGAGGATGCGGACCGCGGCGCACGATTGCCGGTCTTTCTGTGCCCTGGGAGGGATGGTTGAAGAATCCCCTCCTTGAAAGGCGGGGATTCTTCGACCTCCACGGTGCTTGGAGGTATTTGCATTCGTGCGCCTTGACCCCGCCCCAAGGGGCGGGGATTGCGGCGCACTGTGCGGTTCACGACGCTTTCGCAAGCGACTCCGTCAGGAGGTGTGAGATGAGCGCATTGAGCGATACGGCTTCGTCCTTGGCCATCTTGACCAGCTTGCGATGCAGTTCCCTGGGCACTCTCACGTTGAACTGTCCGCTGAACTTCATCTTTGGCTCGGGCAGGGGAATCTTCTGCTTCCGCATGGCCTCGACAGTCGCCTCCAGGGCTTCCCGCGCGTGGCGGAGCGCTTCCTCCCAGGTCTCCCCGCCGGTGAAGATCCCGGGAAAGTCCGGAATGCGGACGTAGTATCCCCCGTACTCATTCGGCTCGATGACGATTTCGTATTTGGACGACAAGTCCGTCACGGCATTCTTCATGCTCAGTCCTTTTTCAGAAACTCCAACACCTTTTTCACGTCCACCATGGCGCAGCATTTTTGCCCCCCGTGCGGTTTCACCACGGTTAGCAGCTTCGATTCCTTCTTGCAGACATGGTGGCTCCCCTTGACGTTCACAAGCCGGAAACCAAGATCCAGCACGACCCTTTCCAAATCCGAAAACCGTACACCAGCGGGATTGTTCTTGAGCTTTGTCGCGAGTTTTTCGATCCTGGACACATCGTTAGCGTAACCGAATGCAGTCACAGCGTCAAGGGGAAACTTCCCTGGTGCGAGGGACTCCCGACTTCACCACCTCCCGCCAGTCGAGGATGCGGATCAGCCCGGCGCGTCCGCTCGGCGTCGTCCACCGTAAGGAGGCGAACGAGCACGTTCGTGTCGACGGCGATCATCGGCTTTCCCGCGCCCCCGCGGGCGATCGCCGCCTCCATCTCCTTGAGAGACCGCCGCGGACCCTTGTAGCCCGTGCAGCCGAGGACATCCTTGAGTTTCGTCGGCTGAAAGGGCCTCGCGGGCCTCAGCAGGAGTCCCTCGGCGGCGGTCTCAACAGGGAAATATACGGCGGAGTGAAACGGAGTCCGCATGATTGATTTGTGGTCCTTCCGGCTTTTCTGTGGGTCCCCCCAATATGCTGTGGTTCGTTGTCCGGTCTGCTCCCCCCCACCTTGATCCTCCCCCACAAGGGGGGAGGAGAACCAAGAGGGGCGGAGACGCCGATCTTTCATGGGTCTTGAGAGAAAGCTGGAAAAAATCCATCCCCTCCCCCTTGAGGGGGGAGGGTCAGGGTGAGGGTGATGAGGCGCGACGACGACCCGCAAGATATGGGGACCACCCACACAAAACCCGGATGCGCCTGATTTGTTAGCCCGGCGTCAGTAAATATCCATTTGGATTTTGATCGCCTCGTTTATCCTGAGCATATCTTCTTCTGAAATAAGACCCGCACGTTTATACAGTCGCAATTTGCTTACGGTTGCCAACTGATCGGCCATTGCCTTGCTCTCTTTACCGTCAAATAAAACCAGTGCCTCACTTGGATAAAGACGATCTGTCTTGCTGGTTAGAGGAACAACTTGAACTCTATTGAGGAACTTGTTTGATGCATCGTTACTAACGATCGCTGCAGGACGTTTCTTCCTAATCTCTCCGCCCACAGAGGGATCGAAATTAACCCACCAGACCTCACCTCTTTTCAT
>CAKKSE010000142.1:0-3309 GCA_919903025.1 Nitrospiria bacterium
CCTCCCCAATCTCCTCCCCAATCGCCCCAGTCTCCCCAACCGCCCCAGTCCTCCTCTCCGGCGACTGGAGCGTCTCCGATCCCATACGGCCCGACCAAGGCCCATGGCGGCAATTTGACTGTAGTAAGGTCCTTTCCTTGCAAGAGTCTCGGGGGTACCTTGACATACCCCACCCTGAATTCGCCCTGGTAGGTGCCCTTCAACGATGCTGTAGCGCCGCTCGCAACGGCCTGGAGCCTGAAGAGATACGTCCCGGGTTTTGTCTTCCCCGTGGCGGACAACTCGACCTCGGTCGTCTCCGACCTTCCCGGCTCGATCTCTCCTATGCTCACGTTCGCGGGCCCCTTGAATCCGATCTCGCCCGGCGTCTTCCAGGCCGGAGCTCCGCTCTGGGGCTTCTTGGCGACGGAGAAGAGGAGCTTCGCGTTCTCGGCCGTTGTCCCTCCGATGTTCGCCACAGCGGCTGAGAGAGTAAGAAGCCCCTTTGGCGGAAAGATGACCGCCTTCGCCGGATCGCTCTTGACGGCGGCGATCTTGAGGTCGGCCTTTCCGGCGGGCAGAAGTACTTTTCCGAGATCCAGGGCCGGGGCGGCTCCCGCGCCAGGCGAGGGAGAGGGAGGAACCTTGATGAACGGAGAGATCGCAAGCGGCGCCTCGACCTTAAGGCACGGCCCCATGGCAAGGGTGTTGTTCCCCCACCGGGAGGAAGGCTCCGATGCCGAAGAAACGGAAACCTCGAAGCAGATATTGTCGCCGTTCTTGGCCGTGGAAGGAACGGCATATTTGACGGCGACCGTGCGCGACTGGCCGGCATTGAGGTTGTTCGTGTCGGCCTGGGGAGGAGACTTGTGAGGGACGCTCGGCTTGGCCTTCACGACGATGGAGCCCGAGAGGTTCAGTCCCCCGATGTTCTTGATTACGGCGTTGACGTGGACGGTCTCGCCGGGACGGGGGGAGGGATCGGAGAGGGAGGCGCTGTCCACGACGAGGTCGGCGGGAACAAGAAAGAGCCCCTTGATCTGGGCCTCGGCCGGGGAGGCAGTGAGAATAGCGACAAGAACAAGACCGATAACGGCCGAAAAACCCTTCCCTCCCCCTCGACGGGGGAGGGCCGCCTGCCTGCCGCAACCTGTCTGCGTGCAACGCACAGGCAGGCGCTCGCGGCGCAGGCAGGGGGTGGGGGCGAATGTGGAGGCTTCCTTGTCCCTGCCCCCCACCTTTGTCCTCCCCCTCAAGGGGGGAGGAGACATGAAGCAAAGAAGGCTATTGCGTCTCATGCTGAACCCACCTGACAACGTCCGGACGTGATTGAAGCAAGGTCACGGCGGACTCAACCCGCGTGCGTTCCCCTCGGACGATGGCCACTACGTAGACACCTTGCGCCGTCGGCCCGCTTACGATCTGCCCGTCCACGCTTGTAAGAAGTTCAGCGATCTCATCGGCCGCAGCCTCTCCCTGAAAGATCACCTGGAGACGGACGCCCTCTGGCGTCGACGGAACAGGTCCGCCGAGCGTCGTCCACGCCGTTCCGCCCGGACGGACCGCCGCCAGGTAGACGACAAGGCCGACGACCAGGACGAACTGCACCGCGGCGAGGCCCCATGCAAGAGAGGGAGACCGCCACCACGATCTGCCTGCGGCGGACCAGAATCCGCGGGCTTCACGCGCCGGCCGGCCTCGTTCTTCTTCGATCCGTCTCTCCAGCCGCTCCCAGGCCCGGCTGGAATCGGGCTGGGTGCCGGGCTCCTCCCGCACGGCGAAAGCAAGCTCTTCCCATTCCTCAGCCTCGCGCCGGCACGAAGGGCAGGCCGAGAGATGCGCCTCGACGTCATCGAGATCGGGACCGGCCAGGGTTCCGTTCACGTAGAAAGCCAGAAGAGCGAGGGGATGTTGCTCTCTCTGCAGAAGCGTGTCCGGTTTCACAATTCTTCTCCCACAAAGGCCGAGAGGACCCGGCCCAGCTTCTTCTTGGCGTGAAAGACGCGCGTCTTCACCGTGTTCTCCGGGCAGTTGAGAACCTGGGCGATCTCCGAGTACGAGAACCCGTGAAAAAAAGCCAGTTCCAGTGCAGCGCGGTGGGGAGCGGCCAACGTCTCCAGCGCCCGGCGGATCCGGGCGCGCCTGTCGCGTTCCTCGAAGACCTCCGCCGGGCCGTCTGCCGGATCGGCCGCTTCCTCCGCGGCCGAAAGCTCTTGCCAGGAGTCATCCTTCACGGCGCGGAGCGCGTTCAAGGCCTTGTGGCGGGCGATGCCTAGTATCCAAGTGGATATCTTGGACGACCCGCGGAAACGCCCCGCCCCCCGCCACACATCGAAGAGCGCATCGCTCGCCGCCTCCTCCGCCAGCTCCGGCCGGCGCGTGATCCTCAGGATGAATCGGTAGGCAAGGGGGTAGTACCGGTCGAAGAGCGCCCGGAAGGAATCCGCGTCGCCAGCCGCCGTCCGTCCGAGCAGCTTCGCGTCCGCCGCGTCTGTCTCTTGAACCCCCATCGCCTCCCTGCCTTTCATCCTCTTTGTCTCGCCGGAGGGGCTGTAGGTTCAACCCACTGCTGTTCAAAATGAAGGCTGGAAGAAATCAACCCGGGTTGCGGCCTCTTCCACCCCCACCCTCGCCCTCGCTCTCCCCGGTTCCCGAACCCCGGTCCGGAACCGGGGGCCGGGAGCCCGCCTGCCTGTGCGTCGCACGCAGACAGGCCACGGCCGGTGGAGGGCAGGCACGGTGTGCTGCCCTACTGGGCTTTTCGTAGGGCGGGTCACCGAACCCGCCTCAACTTCTGATCGAGTGGAGGGCTGGGCTTTTCGTAGGGCGGGTCACCGAACCCGCCTAAACTTCTGATCGAGCCCCTCCCGCGAAGCCGGCAGAAAGCTCTCCCCTTCAACGCGGAGGAGTTTGTAGACGCCGCCTTCCAGACTGAAGAAGAGCGTCACCTCGCCCTCCTTGTTATCCTGCCTGCCTGTCTTACGATCGATCCGCTTCCGGTACCACTTCACCCGCGCCGAGGCGGAGTCCTCACCGGTCACCACGGAGCCGACACGGAAGAGGACTTCGGTGGAATGGAAGGCGTCGTACTCATCCCTAAGGGCCTGCTCGAGCCCGAGGGGATGGGAGAAGCGAGAGGAAATGAGCTTCAGAACATTGCCCGGCTGGCGGGATTCATAGGCGGAAACGAGAGCGGTCACGGCCCGCGCAACGCCTTCCCGATCGGCCGGCGATTCAGCCCTAGCGTCATGGACCAATCCTACCAGCAAGAGCGCAAGGCCAATCGAAACGGCAACGCGTTTCACCGACATCATAAGGATTCCTCCTTCC
>CAKKSE010000142.1:3409-24459 GCA_919903025.1 Nitrospiria bacterium
TGACCGTTGCCGTGATCGTCGCCGGCTGAAACACCGTCACGGACGTCGCGGCAAAGGTCGCCGTCTGCCGGGAAACGCCGGCGGACGCGGTCCCGCGCCGCAAGAACGCTCCCGCCGATCCCCGGCTCACGACGTCGAGACCCGTCACGGTCAGGTCGGGAAGCCCACCCGTCGACCCGAAGATCCTCTCTCCGCCCATTCCCGAAACCATCCACTTGCCCTTTTCCTTTTCAAGGAGAAGCTGCATCCGGCCCGTCTGCTTCTCCTCGGCGAGACTTCCCGGGATGAGATACCGCTTCTCCCAGTCCGCCTCGAAGATCGCCCGGCCGCCCGGCGCCATCGTGACCCGAGCGTTCTTGTAATTGAGCCGGAGATCGCGGTAGTTCTCGAAGTCGCTCTCGACGTCCGTCTCGAGCTGGTTGTAGCCGCGGTACTTCTCGTCGTTCCAGAACCGCATGAACGCCGTGAGCCGGCGACGCTCGTAAGTGTCGATGAGGTCCCGGACGACCTGTGCGACGGCGTCCTTCTCGCTCACGCCCGCCTGAGACGTAATCGAGGGGCGCAAGACGCCCGGCGTCTGAAACGTCATCTCCTCCCAATCTGCGTAGTCCTCGGAGCGCATCGGAGAAGGCCCGGAAACCTTCTTCCCGCCCTTGTACCGGACGACGTTGTAAACGGGCAAAGCTTCGGGCTTGCCGTCCGTCCCCTTCGAGTAGAGCCTACCGTCGAAGCCGAAGTACGATTCATCTTCGTCTTTCGTGACGTCCGCGCCCAGGTCGGACCCGGAGACACCCGCGACGGTCGTGGGGCCTTGAAGCTCGAACCAGTCGCGGTTGGCGGCGAACTTCGTCACAAGCGCCCGGACCTTGCCCTGTTGCACCTTGATCTCCGTTTTCATGCCGGAGGACTGGCGGGCCAAGGAGGCGATTTGGACAGTCGTCTTCTCTCCGAGCTTGACCATCGAGCCGTCGTCGAGCTTGAGCTCCACGGTCCCTCTTGGGCCTGTTTCCAGACGGTCGCCTGCCCTGAAGACGTCCCCCAGCTTGACCTGGACGCTGGGGGCCTTCTCGACCTTCCCTGAGAGATACGTCACCGTGGCCACGCCCTGGGCGTGTGCGAATCCGGGGAACAAGAGCCCAAGAAATAGAAACACTCCAAGAAATGATCGCCTCATCGTCGTCTGGCCCCCGTGTCTCCGCTCTTCCCTTCCCCCTTGAGGGGGGAAGGCCGGGATGGGGGTGCGACTCGAAACAATCACCCCCACCTCAATCCTCCCCCGTCAAGGGGGAGGAGGTTTCTCGGTCAGAACCTGTAGTTGAACCGACCCTCGACCCGCTTCTCCGTATACCCCATGCTGGAAGTCGCGGAGGTCTTTTCGAACTCGTAGTCCCGCTCGACGTAGGCCAGGGCGAGAGTCCTGGAAGGGTTGCCGAAGAGGGAGTAACGAATCTCCGCCTTCGCCTCCGACCGGATTGTATCGAGCCCCAGTTCGGTCGTGTCGGTGTCCCAGCGGCGGTAGGCAAGCTCCAGGGCAATCGTGGAAGGGACTTCGAGGATGAGCCCCCCGTACGTCGTATGCTGGGTGCTCTTCGCCACAGTCGTCTTGTCCATCTCCCGGTCGTACCCGACGTGGGGGGTGAACGAAAGCCGCTCGCCGCCCAACTGAAGGTCCAGCCTGGACGTCGCGAGGTATCCGTTCCCCTCGCGGGTCGGGTCGATGGCGTCCTCCTTCTTCCGGTCCTCGTAGGAGAGAGACAAGCGGGCCGGCCCCAACTGCCAGGAGAGGTTCCCGGAGGCCGTCTTCGTAGTCTTGTCCTCCTTGCCGTCGGAGGCCGTCGTCTGGATCTCCCTGTACCGCCCTTCGAGCGAGACGCCGGGGATCGCCGTCAGCAGGAAGAACGCCTCGGGCTTGGCCGCCTTCGTCCGGAACTCCTTCTGGTTCTTGACGTTGTCCCAGGAGTTGCGGTAGGCGGCGCCGATCAACAGCGGCTGGGCGACGTCGATCTCGGCCTTGGCGTAATATTCCTCCAGGTCCGCCGTCGTCATGGCCCCGGCCGAGTAGTAGTCCGGCTCGATCCGGTTGTAACCGCCGCCGATCCGCACGGAGCCGACCCGGAAGCGGGTATCGAGCCGGTACGCCTGGTCGCTCTTCTTGACGGCCTCGGAGTCCTTGAGATTCGCGTCGAGCCAGGAGGTCGCCGCCTCCCCCTCCAGCCGGAAGTCGCGGGAGGGACGGAAGGAGACCTCGAGACTGCCGACGTGGTTCTCGATCGGTGAAGCGGCCGTGGCGGTCTCGCCAGGCTTGGGGTCGGGAAGGGAGCCGGTGTCGTCCTTGAGCGTGACGGCGTTCAGGCTGAGGGAGAGCTTGTCCGTGATCCTCTGCTCCAGTCGGACGCCTTCGACGTATTTGGTGTACGTCTCCCCCTGGATGTCCTTCCAAAGCTCCTCCCACCGGGCCTTGATGAGGCCGGCGACGACGCTGACGCGGGTCCCCTCGAGGATGGCGAAGTCCTTCCAGGCCGAAAGCCCCCGGACGTTCTGCGTGAGGGTGTACTGGGAGAAGTTTGCCATGGCGTCGCCCACCGTGGCCTCGAATGTGATCCCGGAGAGCTTGAGGTAGAACCTCTGGAGGGAGGCCCGCTCGCGGTCCACCGTCTCGTCGTCGGTAAGCCTCGCGCCCAGGGCCGCTTCGAAGCGCATGTCGTTTTCGAACTGGTGGGTGAAGTTGAGATCAAGCTCCTCGACGAAGTTCGTGCCCCGCTTGAGGAAGGAGCGCTCCTGCGCGCCCGTGACGCGGTTGTTGTAGAAGAGGAGGCGGTTCTCGCCGCCGAACTGCGTGCGGGAGGGGGGAGGAACGGGGGCCGCCTGAAGGAACGCCGGCTCAGCGCCGGCGGGCGGCGCACCGCCCTGGACGCCCTGCTGTCCAGGGTCAGCCTGGGCCATCAGGTATGTCCCCGGTCCCGACAGGCCGAATCGCCCCAAGCGAGCCTGGAACTCGTCGTCCGACGCCTGGACGAAGGAGACGTCGTCCGCGCGCGACGGAGACACGATTGAGCACAGGACAAGAATGACGATGCAAAACCGTCCAACGCCATGCACGATCCTTGTGATCGGTCTCATCGGTAGCGCCCCTGCGTTATCGACTGTCACATAATGGAGACGGCATCGTCCTACATCACGCGGTCAAACCTCCCAATTCTAAAGAGAAGGAATGCCCCCCCTCTTTCGATCTGCCGACCTGTCTCAGCAATTTAGAGACCGTTCGTGGGGATGCGTCCCCACACCCGGCGTATGGGCCGGTCTCCAACGGCATCTTGGCGTGAGACGCCTGGATGGGCGAAAAGGTTCATGCGGCGTCTTCGAAGGGCGTAAGGCAAGGGGTTTCCCCGACGACAGGAAGGTTGGAACACCGGTTTCGACCATGGTGCCCTCAGGGAGGTTTGGGGCTCAAGGACGCAGGCCTTACACGGGCACAATCTGCCAGGGGAACGCTGGGGAGTCAAGGGAGAATCGGGGCCTTCCTTCAACACCCAAAGGACGACGCCCTCAGACTCCGGCCCGGAACATCTCCTTTTCGAACTCCCGGACGTGCTCCACGAAGAACCGCTTCACTTCCTCCCACCCGTAAGCGCGGTCCAACAACCTCGGATCCGGCTCCCCGTCGGCATCCTCGAAATAGGTGAGGCTCCGGAGCACGTGATAGAAGTTCAGGCCCGTACCCGCAAACCGGGCCTTGAAGATGGCGACCCCTTCCGGGACCGACAGGCGCCGGGTGAAGATTTCATAGAGATCGTAGAAATCCTTCTTGCTTCCACGCTGTGACACGGTCTTGAGCTTTTCGGCGAGAACGTCCCGCCAGTCCGCCAGCCGGATGCCTTCCCGGTCAACGATCGGATAACGCAGGGGGACTTCGTACTTGAAGAGCCCGACGCGAACCCCGTCCACGAAGGCAACCACCGTGTCCTGCTCGACCAGGAGCGGCTCGAACCGCTCCGCCTGCCGCCGCAAGAGCGAAGCCAACCGTTCCGCGTCGAACGGCGACGCCCGGAAAAAATCCAGATCGTCGGAGAATCGATGGCGAAGCTCCAACGCCAGGCCGGACCCGCCGGCCAGGTAGAACTCTTTCTCCGCCAGCAACGCTCGAAGGCGGATCAGAAGGGTCTGAGCGGCCTCGGATAGGACGGCCTCAGGCACTCGATCGTCTCCAGTGGAATGCGATAGTAGGCGGCCCAGTAGGCTCCGGTCTTGCGCGAGAGCCCCCGCGAGCTTCGGATTACGGCGATGATATCCTCGGAAGAATAGGACCCCTTCATCCACCCGACATCCGCCAGCGTGCCGTAATCCGCGATCCGGCGGATGATGAAGGCACGATGCCGAACCGGATCCACGCCCTCGGGATCGACGTCCCAGAAGAGCCTCTTTACCGATGCAGGAATGACGATCGCCGGTCCGGAGAACATGGACGCATTATACCGAAGAACGCTTCGGCGTGACAGGGCCCCAAGCGGCGGCCGGCCGGTTCTCCGAAACCGCCCCTCCCGCGGTCCAGCGGTCAGGCTTTCCCCTGTGCCGAGTCCCGGACCCCCCGTAGGAACGCGGCGCTTTCTTCGGGGAGGGCGGTGTTGATGTACATCCCCGACCCAAGCTCGAACCCCGCGGCCTTGGCCACGCGGGGGACGACGGCGATGTACCAGTGGAAATAGTCGACCCCGGCCTCCTCGGGCCCCAGGGACCGGAGAACGAGGTTGTACGGCGGATCGCCAAGGCCCAGGTAGAGCGTCCGGAGGATCTTGCCGAGGACCCGGCCGAGGTCGGCGAGGGCCTCATCGGCAATGCCCCCGAAGCAGGAATGATGTTCCTTGGGGAAGATCCACAGGTGGAAGGGAGAGAGCGCGGCGTACGGAACAAAAGCGACAAACCGTTCGTTCTCGGCGACGATCCGCGTCCCGTCGGCCCGCTCGTCGGCGATGATCCGGCACATCAAGCACTCCCCCGAGCTGTCCAAATAGTGGATGTACTCCACCAAACGGTCGCGCACCTGCAGGGGAACGACGGGCGTCCCCACGATCTGGGCGTGCGAGTGGGCGAGCGACGTTCCGGCCTCCTCGCCATGGTTCTTGAAGAGAATGACGTGACGGACGCGCGGATCGGCGTAGAGATCGAGGAATCGGTGGCGGTACGCCGACAGGATCGGCCCGAACTCCGCGTCGGAAAGGAACGCGAGATGTCCATCGTGGCGCGGCGTCTCGACGATCACTTCGTGCCTGCCGACCCCCTCGACCGTCCTCTTGAGTCCCGTGACGAGCCGCCGAGGCTCGCCTTGCTGAGAGAGGGCCGAGAACTTGTTCGGGAAAGCGCGCACGCGCCAGGGATTCCCGTCCCGGTACGTCTCGTCGGGCGTCCGGGCCTCCTGGCCGGGACAGAAAGGGCACTCGTGGGAGACGGAGATCGCGGCGTGCTGGGACCGCTCCCGCCTGAACTCATCCGGACGGTGCGCCCGTTCCGTGGCGATAATGACCCATTCCCGCGTGATCAAGTTGAGCCTCAGCTCGGGCATGGCGAGTCCTCCGGAACAGAAAGGCATCCGCAGATTTCGCAGATGACGCAGATGTCAGAAACAGGCTCCCGGAACGCGGATAACCTCCAGAGCGGAATTTTCAATTTCCAATTTCCAATTTCCAATTTCCAATCTACAATCTCCCCGTACTCGCTCTGGCGGACAGGGAGGACAGCCGTGATCGATCCATTCTTCTCCGGTTGGCATCCGAGGCCGGCTGTTATTCTAGCCTTTTCTCTTCTCTTTGTCGCCCTCCACCTCTTCTTCTTCCCCGCGTCCTCCCCCGCCGCCGAGGGGCCCGTTTACCAGTACCACGACGACGAAGGAAACGTCCACTTCACCGACGACCCGACGAAGATCCCGTTCCCGGAGAAACCGCCGTCCGACGACGGCGACAGGGCGGACCGCAAAGCGTATCTCCGGTCCCTCCGAGCGTGGCTGCACAACACGGGCGCGACGGGCGAAGACATCCTCCTCGTTCTCATCGCCGACCACGTCCTCGGGCAGATCCGGACGGACGAATCGGTCCCCGTGAAGACGGCCTTCCTCCGGTCGATCGGCGCACTCCGAAACGACGTGAGAACGCATCTCGGCGTCCCCGGCGCCCTCGCCGAGCCGGGCCTCGACCAGTGGATCGACCGGGCCTCCCGGCCCGAGGGCCTCGACCCCGAAGAGGTCGATCTTCTCCGGTCCGTGCCGACGGCCGGGATCGCCCGGTCCTACGAAATCGCCCTTGCCTCGTGGACGCGCCGCGGCCGCTTCGCCGAGGACTGGCGTCAGTGGCGCGCACGCCACTTCTCCTACGAGGCCGGCACGCCGACGATCGGAGAAGACCCCAACACCGTTCGACTGGGTGTTCTGTCCGGGCTCCTTCAGGCGCACGAAGCCGCGCGAGCCCTCTGGGGGATTCGCGGCCGTTCCCGCGCCTTCGCGGTCAAGCCGCCGCGGATGCCCGCAACCCAGGAAGCTCCCATGCTGGCTGAGATCCGGCCGCTCCTCCGGGAACTTGTCAGGCTCGCGGCAGAGGAGAAAGTCCCCGCGGCGGCGAACGCCGCCCGGCAGGTCTCCCCGGCCGGACCATCGCTTCATATCGAGCAGTTCTTCGGCGGCCGGGTCGTCGGTCCGACGGAATGGGCCTCGAAGCTCGCCTCAGCCCTCCGGGCGAACGACTACGGGCGGTTTGCCGCTCTCCTCAAGAATCCGCCGCCCGTCAAGAACAAGCCTTCGGAAACCCAACCGGCGGAACCCGCGAGGAAGAAGAGGAAGAAGCCGTGAACCGCAAAGTGCGCCGCAATCCCCGCCCCTTGGGGCGGGGTCAAGGCACGCGAATGCAGATATCGAAAAGTACCTTGGAGGTCGAAGAATCCCCGCCTTTCAAAGCGGGGTTCTTCAACCGGCATCATTACAAACCCCGAATCGGATTGACACAGCGCCTTAGGCCCTGTAATCTATGGACTTGAAATATCAATGAATCTGCCTCTTGACAATTCGACCGGTCACGCGGAAACAGGGTGCCCATTCTCGTCCCTGAAGATCTCGGGCGCGATCCTAGCCGGGGGCGAGAACCGCCGTATGCCCGTTCTCAAGCCCTTTCTCGACGCGGGCGGAGAGTGCATCCTCGACCGGACGATCTCCGTCCTCGGGAGCCTGGTCGACGACCTCTTCATCGTCACGCGGACGCCGTCCCTCTTCGCCGGCTTCGGCGTGCGGTGCGTCCGGGATTCGCGGGAAGAGCGGGGACCGCTGACGGGGATCGAAGCGGCCCTTCAGGCCGCCGTCCACGCCCGCGTGCTCGTGGCGGCCTGCGATATGCCGCTCCTCTCGGCGGACACGGCTCGCCGCGTTGCTGGGTCCTCGGACAAGGACGATTGGGCCGTCATCCCGCGCGTGAACGGTCGGCTGGAGCCGTTGTTCGCTTTGTACGACCGCCGCCTTCTCCCCCGGATCGGCGCGCTCCTGGCGGAGGGGCGGCGCGCCGTTCACCCGCTGGCCGATGACGCGCACGTCCGCGTCATGGATGTGAACGCGCTTGGAACGGGCGGCGAAGATTCGTTTCGAAACATCAACACGCCCTCCGATCTCGTCGGAGGACCCGTTCCGCGCCGCGGAACGTAAAGGAGGCAGCTCACATGTTCGGTCTGGGAATGCCGGAACTCCTGATCATCCTCTTGATCGTCGTCATCATCTTCGGCGCGTCGAGGCTCCCCCAGCTCGGGGAAGGCCTCGGAAAGGCGATCAAGAACTTCAAGAAAGGCGTGTCGGACAAGGATGAAAAGAGCGGCGGGGCGGAGACCCCATCTTCCGACCGCCCGCAAAAGTAGCGGGGGCGCAACCCCTCAGGGAAGCGGTTTG
Source organism: Nitrospiria bacterium (assembly GCA_919903025.1). Lineage (GTDB taxonomy): Bacteria > Nitrospirota > RBG-16-64-22 > RBG-16-64-22 > RBG-16-64-22 > RBG-16-64-22. Next base: position 11,319 of record CAKKSE010000142.1, read on the forward strand.
AAACCGCGCTGAATGGAACGCTCGGACCCGAAATCGCTCGATAAGAAAATCCGTCTGCTTGAAGGCCAGCTCAAGCGCCGCAAGAGCAAGATCGACTCGATCCAGGACGAGGTCGACAACCTCCGGTCGGAGGTCGACCAGCACAAGAAGAGCCTCAAGCGGGCCACCCAGCAGATCTCCCTCCTCTCGCGCGTCGGGAGCGCGGCCGTCCGCGACGACGCCGACGACGTCTTCCACCTCGTCCTGTCCCTCACCCTCTCCGTCCTGAAGGCCAGGCAGGGATCGATCCTCCTGGTCGACCGCGACAACTCCGAGCTCTTCATCAAAGATGCGATCGGCCTCGATGAGGAGATCGTCCGCACCTTCCGGACGAAGCTCGGCCAGGGGATCTCCGGGTGGGTCGCCAAACAGCGCACGCCTCTCCTGATCCCCGACATCGAGAAGGACCCCCGCTTCCGGAAGATCTCCGACCCCAAATACGAGACCCGCTCGCTTCTGTGCGCCCCGCTGGTCAAGAAGAACCGGGTTCTGGGCGTCGTCAACATCAACAACAAGGTCGATGGATCGTCGTTCTCCCGCGAAGAGCTGGCCCTCCTGACCGCGCTCGCCGACCAGATGGCCATCATCGTCGAGAACGCCCTCCTCCTGCGCGAGTCGGCCGAGAAAGCCGCCGACCTGCGGGAGGCAAACGCGAAGCTCACCCAAGCCAACCGCGAGAAGAAGGAGTTCCTCGCCCGCGTCTCCCACGAGCTTCGGACTCCCCTGAACGCGATCAAGGGGGCCGTCCACTACCTCAAGAACGCCTCCGAGAACGTCCCGCCCGGCCGTCTTCAGGAGTTTCTGGGAATCATCGACCATGACAGCGGCCGCCTGAGCCAGATGATCTCCGACCTCCTGGAGTATGCCCGCCTGGAGGACGAGGAAATCGTCCTCAGCAAGACCCCCCTCCTCCTGGGCAAGCTCGTCGAGGAGGCCCTGCTCGGCGTCCGCGGCCAGGCCCAGGCCAAGGAGATTCAGATCAAAACGCGGATCCCGTCCCGCGCGGGGAAGGTCCCGGCCGATCACGACCGCATCCTTCGCCTGCTGGCGGACCTCCTGTCGAACCTGATCCATTTCGCCACGCCCCGATCGACCATCCACGCATCCCTGATGGAGAACAGGCCGGCCCAGGTCATCCAGATCGCGTGCGACGGATGCGAAATCCCCGAGGATGAGATCGGGCACATCTTCGACCCGCCGGGGCGGGAGGCGGATTTACAGGCCGGCGCGTCGTTCCGGACGGGCCTCGGCCTGTACATCTCCCGCCGCATCCTCGAGCTCCACGGGGGCGGACTCGAGCTGGACATGAAGCCCGGCGGGGAGGTCCGCTTCCTCCTCACGTTCGACATGACCGCGGACCGGGTCGTGACGCGCCTCTCCACCAAGGCCTTCGACCTCCTCAACGACCTCATCAGCGAGATCATGGACGTGCGCATCTCCTCCATCATGATGATCGACGAGACCAGCGCCGAGCTGTCCATCCGCTCGGCCCGGGGGCTCGACGACGAAACGATCCGACGGACGCGCCTCCGGCTCGGCGACAACATCGCCGGATGGGTGGCGCTGGAAGGCCGTCCCCTCCTCATCGAGGACATCGAGAAGGACCTCGTCCTCAAGAGGACGAGCATCTCCCAGTACGAGACGCGGTCTCTCCTGTCCGTCCCCATCCGGGCCGGCGACCGGGTGCTCGGCGTCCTCAACGTCAACAACAAGGAAGACGGATCGGTCTTCAACAAGGTCGACCTGGAACGGGCCGGCGTCCTGGCCGAACGGGTCGCCCGCCTCGCGGAGACCCTCTCCGGCGACCCCGATCCGGAGTACGTCTCAACCACGGCGGCGGCGCTCAACCAGATACTGAACGCCTACCGCCGCTACAAGACCGGGCACCGCCGGGACATGCTGGCGCACCTTCTCCCCCTTCTCGACACGCTCGACCTAGCGGAAGACCTCCGGCGCGAGATCGTCTTCGCCTCTCTGTTCCACGACATGGGCCTGGTCGCTTTCCCCGAGCAGGTCCTGGCGAAACCGGGGGCGTTCACGGCATCCGAGTGGGAAATGATGCAGACCCACCCCGACGCCGCCTCCGACATCCTGGGATCCCTTCTTGCAACCGAGACGGGCCGGGGAATCATCCGGCACCACCACGAATCGTTCGACGGAACCGGCTATCCGGACGGCCTCCGCGGGGAACAAATCCCGGTCGGCGCCCGGATCCTCTCCATCGTCGACGCTTACGCCGCCATGCTGACCTCCCGTCCCTACGCCCCGCCCCGAACGCCGGACGAGGCGCAGGCCGAGCTCAGGCGGTTGGCCGGAAGCCGCTTCGACCCCCTCCTCGTTGAGCAGTTCCTGATCTCCCTCCGGCCCGGGATCAAGTAGCGGGACGCGGAGGGTTCTTCAATAACCTCCTACCCACCTTTTCATCCCCTCCATAACCCGGAAAGAGATTGCCTCGGGGCGCGGAAACCGAATATCATCCTGCCCGGCGGTTACCGGCCGGCCGCGCATCGCGGTCCGCGATCTTCGGAGGGTCAGATGGACTTCTGGAGCTTTTGGGTTGTCTTCGGCCTCGTCGGCCAGGTCTGCTTCTTCATGCGTTTCCTGGTTCAGTGGATCGCCTCCGAACGGCGCAAGGAGTCCGTCATCCCCATCCAGTTCTGGTACTTCAGCCTGGGCGGAAGCGTCATTCTTCTCGTCTACGCCATTCACCGCAAGGATCCCGTCTTTATCCTGGGCCAGTCCGTCGGGTTCTTCATCTACATCCGGAACCTCTGGCTGATCGCGAAGAAAACACCCGAGGATCTGGGAACAGGGCGGACTCCCGAAGCCCTTCCATGACCCATCGGGCACGGGAGAACAGCGGCCTCCCCCCCTTACCCTTCCGCCCCCTCGGCCGGCAAGAGACCGTCGGCGTCCTTCTCTCGATGGCCGCTCTGTGGGCTCTCCTTATCGTCGACCCGTACCTGGCCGGCGTCATCCGGGAGCGTCTCTCACCCGTCCGCGGCGTCCTGGAGATCCTCGTCGAGACGGGCGACGGCCTCTGGCAGGGAATCGGCGCCCTCATCCTCTACACAGCCGGCGTTCTCGCGGGACACCCGGCGATCCGGCGCGCGGGGGGCAGGGCTTTTCTCGCGGTCGCGGTTGCGGGCATTGCGACTCAGGTCATCAAGCATACGCTCGGACTGCCCAGGCCCCGGATGTGGGAAATCTCCGCCGGGAACCTGGGGCCTTCCTTTCTTGCGGGGCTCGACACCTTCCCCTCCGGCCACACGGCGACAACCACGGCCCTCGCCGTCGTCCTGGCGGACGCGGCCCCCCGGCTCAAGCCCCTCCTCCTAGCCTGGCCCGCCGCGATGGCGCTCGCCCGCGTCGCCGTCGGGGCCCACTTTCCTTCCGATGTCGCCGGTGGCGCACTCCTGGGTGCCGCCGCCGGATGGATCATCCGAACAACGCCCCCGAACGCCGTCGGCGCGACGCTTCGGCGCCTATTCTGGAGCCTCAGGGGGCGGCTTTCCTTCTCCTTTCTCGCGGGCGTGGTCATCCTCTTCACCAGCCGCCCCTTCCTTCTCGCCCCTCCCCCGATCGCATTTGAGATCCCCGCTTGGCTCCTCCTAGTCTGCGGCCAGGCGCTCCGTTTCTGGCTCCGCGGGTGCAGGGGAGACGGGACGACCGGGCCTTCCCCGCCCTTATCCGGACCGTACGCGTTCGTCCGCTACCCGGAAATCACGGCCGCCGCGATGATCGGGCTCGGACTCTCGCTCCTCACGGGGACGCCCTGGGTCCTGCTCGTTTTCCTCGTCCTCTTCGTCACGGAATTCGGCGCGTACTATGCCGTTGAAGAGGGCGTCCGTCTAGCGGGAAGCGCGTCCTACGCCGAGAGACGCCGGCGGATTCATTCCATCCTGCCTCGCCCAACGGGACGCGTCTCTTCCCCCGGACCGCCGGCCATCCCGTCGCCGGAAGAAGGGACAATGAACCGCTTCCTCATCCGGAGAGCCGCCCCGGAGGCTTGGAACGCCGCTCTGCTGATCCTCGCCGCGGCCGCCTTGGAGTTCTCTGAGCCCCTTCACCCCCCGCCGATCCTTCCAGGCGTGATGCCGGAGTAGCGAGTGGCCGACACGGCTCCGTCTCCCACCGACAAGATCGAGGCCCAAACCGGTCCCGTGAAACCGCTCCCATGGCGGCGCGCGCCGATCGCCCTCCTGCTCGCGCTGACCGCCTTTCTCCTGGTCTTTCGCCTCGGAACGCCGGGCCTGACCGACCGGGACGAAGCCTCGTTCTCCGAAGCGGTCCGGGAGATGATCGTGGACGGGGACTGGCTCACGCCCCATTTCAACGGCGCGACACGCTTCGACAAACCGCCTCTCATCTATTACCTGATGGCCGTTCCCGTGACGGTCTTCGGACTGTCGGAGTTCTCGCTCCGCTTCCACAGCGCAACGGCCGGCGTCGGGCTCGTCCTGCTCACTTTCCTGTTCGCCCGGCGTCACGTCGGCCAGCGTGCGGCGCTCTACGCGGCCGGGTGCCTCACGGCATCCCTGGGTTTCCTTGTTCTGGGCCGGGCCGCCATCACCGACATGACGCTCCTGTTCCTCACGACCGGGGCGCTCTTCTCCTTCTTTCGAGCCTACTGGTCCCCGCCGCCGCACGGGCGTCCTTACTACCGGATCACCGACGTCCTCCTGGCCCTCGCGTTCCTCGTGAAAGGACCGGTCGGCCCGCTCGTCGTCTCCCTCGCGGCCGCGGGCTTCCTTTTCGCCGCCGGGGGATTCAGGCGATACGCGCGGGAAGCCCGCCCCTGGCTCTCGGTCCTGATCGTCCTCGGCCTCTCCCTGCCGTGGTTCGCCCTGATGCTCGTCCTCCACGGCCAGGCCTACATCGACGCGGCCATGTACCACACGGTCACGCGGTACACGTCGACCCTCGGCGGACACGGGGGGACGGTCTTCTACTACTTCCCCGTAGTCCTCCTCCTCATCTTTCCCTGGAGCCCCTTCCTTCCCGGCGCCGTCATCGAGTCACTCAGGGGATTCCGCGACAAAGCCCGCCGCGACGCGGTCTCTTCATTCCCCGTCTTCCTCTCGATCTGGATCGTCCTCGTCTTCATCTTCTTCTCGTTCTCGTCCACGCGCTTTCCCCACTACATTCTCCCTCTCTTCCCGGCGGCAGCGATTCTCGTGGGGACCCGTATCGCTCATTGGGTCGAAGACCCCCCGATGAGGCGCATGCTCCCGAGCCTTGCCTCGGTGGCCGCCGTCGGGACCGTTCTCGCCGCAGGGGTCGCCGGCCTCGATCTCGTGTACGGAAGATACCGGGGCCTCGTTCTCCGCGAAGTCCCGACGGCCCAGGCCCTCGACCTTGGCCCCTGGGGACATACCCTTGCCGCGATTCTCTTCATCGGCTCGGCCGCGGTCACGTGGGCCGGCTCTCGAAGTAAATGGAAGGCCGCCTGGCTCTCGGGCGTGGCGGCGGTCTCCCTGGCGTTCATCACAGTCGTCTCCGCGATCCTTCCCGCAGTCGACGAGAAGTTCCTGGCTCCGGGAAGAAACCTGGCGCGGGAAGCGGGGAAACTCGTTCCGCCGGGAAGCGCGTGGGCCATCTACGAGGTCTATCGCCCGTCGTTCGTCTTCTATTCGGAGAGGCGGGTCGTCCAGGTCCGCGAAGGAGAGGAGGAACGCCTCGCCGCGCGCATCGCGTCGGGGGAGGTTTCCGCGGTCCTGGCTCGGGAATCGCGCATCCAGCGCATCAAGGAGATCGGTCCCTCCTTGTCCGTCCAGGACGTTCAAGGAGGGCTAGCGCTGATGGTTCGCGGGGAGGGAAGCCCGCGATGACCATCCGGATCAGCGTCGTCATCCCGGCGCACAACGAGGCCGAGAACATCCCGCCCCTTGTCCTTCAAACATCCTCTGTCCTTAGAGGGATCGGGAAGGAATTCGAGATCCTCGTCGTCAACGACGGGAGCACGGACGACACCCCCGAGAGAATCCGGGAAACCGGCAGTCTCGTGCCCGAACTCCGCGAAATCCGGCTCAGGGAGAAATCGGGCCAGACGGCCGCGCTCCTCGCCGGCTTTTCGCAAGCCAGCGGGGAGATCGTCGTAACGATGGACGGCGACCAGCAGAACGACCCGGCCGACATTCCGAAGCTATTGGAGGCCCTCAAAGACGCGGACGCGGCCGCCGGCTGGCGCGTTTCGCGCAAAGACCCGTGGCTCACGATCGCCGCATCGAAGATCGCCAACGCCGTCCGCAATCGGTTGAGCGGCGACTCCATCCGCGACACCGGGTGCGGTCTCAAGGCGTTCCGGCGCGAAACTCTTTCGTTCATTCCCGCCTTCAACGGGATGCACCGGTTCTTCCCGACCCTGATCCGGCAGGCCGGATACAAAGTCGTCGAGGTCCCCGTCTCGCACCGTCCCCGCGCCCACGGCCAGACCCACTACTCGATCCGAAACCGGGCGATCAGGGCTTTCGTGGACCTCCTGGCCGTCCTGTGGATGAAGTCGCGAAGAATACGGTACGAAATCGAGAAATGAAAGATCGTCATTGGTCAATGGTCATTGGTTATTGGTCATTGGTTATTGGTCAATCGTCATTCGTCGACCGTCAGCCATTGACTGATGACCAGTAACTATTGACCGGTAACTATTGACTATTGACCGTCGTCGAGATTCCATACGCCTCGGCGAGAAGTTGCACTGGGGCGAGCGTTTGGACGCCGGTCGCTTCCTGTATCTGCCGGCCGCAGAGCGGAGCGTCCGTCACGATCCGGTCCGGCCGGTAATGGCGGACGTTCTTGAAGAGATCGGCCCCGATCTCGAGCGACAGCTCGTACGTCTTCTCCTTCATCCCGAACGCTCCGCCCATCCCGCAGCAGAACGTGTCGAGGTAGTCGATCTTGAGGCCGGGGATGAGCCGCAGGAGGTCGATCGTATCGTTGCCGATCCGGAGCGTTTTGGCGTGGCAGGCGTAGTGGTACCGGATGCCCCCGCTTACGGGCCCCAGGCCGGAATTGAACCGCCCTTGAGCCGCAAGCTCCAGTAGGAAAGACGCGATATCGGTCACGTTCTCAGCCACCTTCCGCGTCTCGGGTGTCGGCCACAATAGGGGAGCGTTGTTCCGCATCATGTGGACGCAGTTGCAATCGGCGCAGACGATCTTGCACCCCTCTTCGACGTATGGCAGGAGCCTCGCCAGGTTCGCTTCGTGGAGCGAGCGGGCCGTTTTCTCGTCCCCGATTCCGATGGATGGAAGGCCGCAACAGTTGTGCGGGGGCACGACCACATCCACCCCCTGTCGCTCCAGGACGGCCACGGCCGACCGGCCGATCGCGGGATCGAAATAGTTGGCCGTACAGCCGGCAAAGTAGACGACCTTCCCTTTCGGCGCGCCCGAACTCCCCGACGCCCCCCCGCGTCTTGTTCCCGCCCACTCATGAAACGTCGGGCGGGCGAACTCCGGAAGCTTTCGGCGCGGATCGATCCCCGTCAAAGAGCCGGCGAGCCGGCGGACGAGCGGATTGTTGACCAGGAAGTTCGAAACCGGCGCGAGCCGGCTCCCCCAACGGCCGATGGCGTCTACGCGGGTCATGAGACGGTCCTTGCGCGTCAGCCCGCTTTCGGCGTAACGTATCTTGGCTTTCATGATATGCTTGGCTAAGTCCAGGGAAGCGGGACACCTGAGCTCGCACTGGCCGCACAGGGAGCAGAGACCGAGAGCTTCGCGAAGGTCTTCGTCGGAGGGCGCCATGTTCTCCTGCGCCCCGTCGAAAAACCGGGACAGGCGCGGAAAAGCCGCGCAGAAGGTCTTACAGCGGTTGCACGAGACGCACTTGCCCGATTGGGCCTTGAACGAATCGCCGAAGAGCACGGCCAAGGGATGGGCGGTTGGAAGCATCACGACCCCCGGTTATTGGCAAATGGTCAATCGTCAATGGTCAATGGCAAGTGCGGTCAATGGTCAATGGTCAATGGTCAATGGTAAGAGCGGTCAATGGTCAATGGTCAATTGTCAATGGTCAATGGTCAATGCCTATCGGTCAACGGTTGACCAATGACCAATAACGATTGACGAATAACCAATAACGACTGACCAATGACGATCATCAATCTATGACTTTCGACGACGCACGGAAGCTGATCGAAAAGAAAACCTGGGACAAGGCCCTGGAGGCCTCGCGCCGCCTCGCGGCCGAGAGCAAGAAAGACGGCACGCCGCTCCTCCGAACCGCCGAACTGTTCCTCAAGGCCGGCCGCAGCCAGGAAGCGATCGCCTGCTACACGTGGGCGGCCGATATCTTCGCCCGCTCCGGCTTCCTCTTGAAGGCGATCGCGGCGACAAAGCTCATCCTGAGGCTCGACCCGACGAACGCAGAAGTGCGGACCCGGCTGGACAAACTGGCCGCTCAGAACTCCGGCCCGGCGCCAGCGGCCCCTTCTCCCGCCGCCCCTTCCTTGAGCGAAGGGCCCCTGCCGATCGATCTCGCTCCCTCGCGCGACCCCGCGATCGGGATTCTTCCCCTCTTCGAGGGCCTTCCCGCCGAGGCGTTTCAGGATCTCGTGGGACCGATGGCCCTGCGTCAACTGGACGATGGGACGGAAATCATCCGGGAGGGGAAAACGGGAACGTCCCTCTTTATTCTCATCCACGGCGAGGTTGACGTCGAGACATCCGTCCGCGGGAAAAGCGTGCATCTCGCCCGGCTCCGCGAAAACGATTTCTTCGGCGAGATCGGCTTCCTCACGGGGAAGCCGCGCACGGCGACGATCCGGTCGATCGGCGCCGTGGAGGTTCTCGAGCTCGACCGCGACGCCCTCACGTCCCTCATCAACCGTTACCCGATCATCGCCCAGCGTCTTCGGGCCCTTTACATCGCCCGGGCCGAGCATACGGTGGAAGTCGTCCGGAGAACGCTCAGGACCTAGCTAACGGCGCTTCCTTTGGCGCCTCTTCGGCGCGACCCGGAATTCGTCGATGACCTTTCCGGCGGGATCGCGCAGGACGGCCGTCTCCCCTTCCAAATTCCACGCAGGAGACGGGTGTCCCCAGTAGAGGTTCGCTGTCCCCCCGGCTTGACCCGAATCCGATCCCCGATCGGAGCCGGGGACAGGCTTCGGAGCGCTGAAGAGCAGAAGGCCGTATCCCGGCTTCAGGGTCACGCTGGGGAAGACAAAGCGATGCCCCGCGCGATCCTCGACTCCGTGCCTCTCGATATTCGTTTCCCGGTCCGAGACGTTCACGATCCGGACGAACGGCGGACGGCCCGAACCGGCCGGGCTCGCGCGGACAAAGGCGAAGTCGCCCCGAAGCTTGTTCCAGATCCCCCGCCGGTCCGCCCGGGCGTCCCGCTGAGCCGCCAGAAGGCGGTCGTAGTGCTTGAGGTTGGGCGGGATCACCCAGACATAGGCGAGCCCTTCCCGGACAAGGCGTTCATTCACCATCGTCCCGTCCTTCCAGACGTACGCCAGTGTCCGGCCGTACCGGTCCCGCTCCTGCCGGTCGAGCTCGAGGCGGACCCGGTTTCCCTTCACCAATTGCTCGTTGAGCGCCCGGCTCTTCGCCGAGTACGGCTGGCCCCGTTCCGGCGCGTTGATTCCCAGGTAACGCACCTTCCGGCCGTCCGCCAAGAGGATCGAATCGCCGTCGTAGACCCGCTGGACCGTCCCGCCAGGCGGATCGGCCTGCGCACCGGAAACGGCCGGAAGAAAAACGAGGACCGCAACGAGGATCGCGCCAACGCGGCGGGCGTCCGCCACTTCTACCCCTCCCAACCTCCCCTTACAAAGGGGAGGAGCGCTTCTCCCGATTCACCGATTCCACCCATTCACCGATTCACCGGGACTCGTCGGCGCCCCGGACCTCGGCCCCGAGCCTCTCCACGAGCCGCCGGACGATCTCGGCCTGGACCACGCCAACCTCTTCTTCAGTCAGCGTCCGATCCGGAAGACGGTAGACGATCCGGAGGCCCAGGCTCTTCCGCCCGGGAGGAAGAGGCGCCCCCGCGTACTGGTCGAAAAGAAAGAACGACTCGATCTTCGGATCGCCAACGCCGCTCACGACGCTTCGAACCTCGGCATAGGGCGTCCCGGCGTCGACCATGACGGCCAAGTCTCGTTCAACGGACGGCTGGTTGGAATAGCGGACGAACCGTACCCCATCCCGCCTCCCGGCCGCGAGGACATCGAGGTCCAACTCGAACAACAGGCACTCCCTGGAAAGCTCCCATGCATGGACAAGGTCCGGATGGATCTCGCCGAACGATCCCGCGTCCCGCCCCGCGACCCTGAGCCGCGCTTGCCTTCCAGGATGCAGGAGAGGGTCTGAATCTCCCTGGACGACATCCGCGTCCATCACGTTCAGCGCCGCGGCGATTCCCTCCACGGCCCCCCGAACGTCGAAGAAGTCCGCCGCCGGAGGACGGCCCCACCAACCTTCCGGCTCGCGGCTCCCAGCGATGAGTCCCGCGAGCACGACCCGCTCTGTCACGACCGCGCCCTCCCCGGAAAAGAGCGTCGTGACCTCGAAGAGGCGTCCCCGGACCGCGCCCCTGGACTCGTTCCGCCGCCACGTATCCAGCAGGGAACCCCACGCCGTCCCCCGGAGGAAAGCGGCGTCCTCGGCGAGCGGATTCGCGAGCCGGGGCGTCCGGCGGCGAATGTCGGCCTCCAGAAGGAAGGAGGAGAGCCTAACGTCGTCCGTAAAGGAGAGGTGCACAGCCTCGTCGAACCCCATCCCGGCGAGAACGGCCCGGACTTCGCGCGCGAAGGCCCACCGGGTCCCCGCAATCGGCGGCATCGGGCGTCCCACGGGAATCGTCTCGGGGATGGCCTCGTAACCCTTCAGCCGGGCCACTTCCTCGATCAAGTCGATCTCCTCCGCGACATCCACGCGGTGGCTCGGCACGAGGGCGGACAGTCCGCCGTCGCTCCGGGCGACTTCGAATCCCAGCCTCCCGAGGATCTCCACGGTCTCGCCGCCGCTCACCCCGATTCCAAGAAGGTCCTCGAGGCGTGAAAACCGGAGCGAGACGGTTCTCGCTCGGGGCGTCTCCGCGCGAACGTCGACCTGCCCCGCAACCGCGGTCCCTCCGGCCGCCTCGGCGATCAGCCGCGCGGCCCGGTCGAGCGCGCGGACGACGTTCTCCGGGTCCACGCCCCGCTCGAATCGGTAGGACGACTCAGACGCGACGCCCAGCGCCTTCGACGCGCGCCGGATGGACGATGGAAGGAAATACGCGCTTTCGAGCAGGACGTCGCGGGTCTCGACCGACACGCCGCTCCCCTCCCCGCCCATGACCCCGGCGACCGCCAGCGGCCCGCGCGCGTCGCGGATCGTAAGGATCTCGCGGTCCAGCGTCCGCTCATGGCCGTCGAGCGTCACGATCTTCTCGCCGGCGGCGGCCCGGTCCACGATCAGCCGCCCCTCCGTCACGCGGGCCAGATCAAAGGCATGAAGCGGCTGACCCATCTCGATGAGAACGTAGTTCGTGACATCCACCACGTTGTTGATCGGCCGCAGTCCCGCCGCTTCGAGCCGCCGCGCCAGCCAGGGGGGCGAAGGTCCGACGGAGACGCCCCGGATCACCCGCGCCGTATATCGCGGACAAAGGACCGCGTCCTTCACGTCCACGTGGGCGAACGAACCGATCGGCTCGCCGGACTCCGCGACATCCGTCGGAGGAATGCGGAGAGGAAGGCCGAAGAGGGCCGAGACTTCGCGCGCCAGCCCAAAGATGGAGAGCGCGTCCGGGCGGTTCGGCGTCACCGCGACTTCCAGGATGACGTCATCCAGGCCAAGCGCCTCGACAATCGATCGCCCCGTGGGAAGAGATTCGGGAAGGAGATATATCCCGTCCGATTCCTTGGCGAGACCCAGCTCCCGCTCGGAGCAGAGCATCCCCTCCGAGACCTCCCCGCGGATCTTGGACTTCTTGATCGTCATGCCGCCCGGCAGAGAAGCTCCCGGCCGCGCCAGCGCCGCCTTCGCCCCCGCCCGGACGTTCGGCGCCCCGCAGACGACGGCGTACCGCCGTTCTCCGTCGCTCACCTCGCAGAGGGAGAGCTTGTCGGCATTCGGGTGCCGCCGGACGGAGAGAACCTCGGCCACGACCACGTCGCCGATCCCCTCCCCCATCCGGTGAATCCCCTCCACCTCGAACCCGGCCATCGTCAAACGATGCCCAAGATCCTCCGGTGAGACCGTCACATCCACAAACTCACGAAGCCAGTTCAGAGAGAGTCGCATCCTTCACCTGTTGGATTCCGAATATTTGACTTCCACCCAGCCAGGACTACTCACAACCAGTCCACCAACCACAGTCACAGCAACTTCCTCACAGGGGTCAAAAGGGCGCACTCCACACTCCAACAAGTTCGCCCAACAACCTGACAGGATACGGTCAGGCGCAACGCTTGGTTCAGCCCGGCCCTGCCGCTCTCAGAACCACCCCTTCTTCCCCACCACGTAGGTCTCGTAGAACTCCTCGTCCGACTTGGACAGGTAGACGATCCCTTCGATAAGCCCGATAATGCCCATCGGGATTGCCCCAATACCGCACGTCAACAGGCTGACAAGGAGCATAATGACCCCGGGGGTCACAAGCCCCAGGATGAACTTGTGGATGCCCAAAGCGCCCAGGAAGATGCCGCACAGCCCGGCGGCCATCTTGTTCCCCGACGCCTGACGAACAGCCGGGTCCACCGGAGCCGCTTGCGGCAGTTGCCCCCCCTGCCGGACTCCGCACTTCGGGCAGATCTCGGCCCGAGCATCGATCGGCGCCGCGCAGGCAAAACAGTACTTCGTCGCTGGTTGGTCCACTGAACTCTCCTCCTCGTCGGCCCCTTGTGTCGCGGCCGACTTTCCTGTCAGGTTCCCGGCGAGATCGTACCGGTACATCGTCGTCCCCGTGTCGGCGTACCCGAGACACCCGGCAATACTTGATAAACTTTAGAACGTCCCCCAATTTCGTCCGGTACATCGTCGTCCCCGTGTCGGCGTACCCGAGACACCCGGCAATACTTGATAAACTTTAGAACGTCCCCCAATTTCGTCCAAAGGCAGGTTAACCCCCCTCCTCTGTCCTCTCAGAACTGGTGCAGGAACCG
>CAKKSE010000143.1 GCA_919903025.1 Nitrospiria bacterium
GGAAATCCTTCACCCCTCGTTTTCGGGATTGAAGACGATCCAAGAGGCTTGCTTTCCTCCGGCCGTCCCTGTAGATTTCTGTACAATCGTACATCATGGAGTCCCGGATGACCGTCGTGGTTGATACGTCCGTCATCATCGCGGTAATCGCGAACGAACCTGAGAAAGCAAAGCTGATCCGGCAAACAACGGGCGCAACGCTCTTGGCTCCGGCTTCGTGCCACTGGGAGGTTGGGAACGCTTTTTCCGCCATGCTCAAGCGCCGGCGCATCACGCTGGCCCAGGCAATCAGGGCGCTTGGAGCTTACGAACAGATCCCCGTTCGGTTTGTGGAAGCCGACCTCGTACGGTCTCTTGAGCTGGCCGCCCAGTTCGGAATCTACGCCTACGATGCCTACGTGATCGAGTGCGCGCTTTCAAGGAAGTCTCCCCTGCTGACGCTCGATGGAGGGTTGGCCAAGGCGGCCAGGGAAGCCGGGGCGGCGCTTCTGGAGGAAGGCGTATGAAGGTCTACACGTATACCGAAGCCCGGCAAAGACTCGCTTCACTCCTGGAACGCGCGAAAAAGGAAGGAGGGGTCCGGATTCGCCGGAGGAACGGCCAGCTCTTTGTGCTCAAGCCGGAACAACCCGCCGGCTCGCCGCTCGACGTCAAGGGGATTGACCTGGGCGTCACGACGGAGGAAATCGTGGCGTTCGTTCGCGAAAGCCGTAAGATCCGCCCACGGGGATAATCTCTTCACCACGAGCGGCGCCCTGCACGCCGCCGCCCTGCGCTTCATCCGGGACGTCAACCGCCAGGTGGGGATGGATTAGGACGGAGAAGAGGCCGGAATCCCGATCGCCGATCCTCGAGGGTTCTTGAATCTTCTCACGCGGGCGGAGTGATGCACCGTTCCGGCTGGCAGTCTCTCATTTCCTTTTCAACGGCGCTATCTTCGCCCCGTATTCCTGCAACAACGCCTTCAGCACCGAGCGGTGGCAATGCGATCCTTCTGCACAGTAGCAACCCACCGAGAAATTGGTCTGGTGCGACAGAGCGGCAAGGAGCGCGAGAAGGCGCGCGGCCTCGTTCAGCGCGGTATCGCTTTGCGAAGGCGCGCCAAGCCAGCTCATCGGAAGCATGAAGCGCCTGCTTGACCAAGCTCTCCGAAGGCGCAAGCTCTGGAAGCCACACGTCGTAGAAGCCGCGTGACGCATACTGGGCCTTCGGCACGCCGCGCGGTGGACGGCGCACGGTCCCCAAACGCAGGCCCTCGCCCGGTGTTCTCGGGCTTCCCAGCCGGACTACGCGAATAGCCATTCGATCCGCCTGCCTTGCTCCGTCCCCACAACCCGCGCCGAATGTGTTGCTAACCGGCGCCCCCCGTCGGCGGAGAACTCCTTCAGTTCAAGAATCTGTCCTTGTTCTTGCCCAGACAAATCAACTCCACCTCCAGGTTCTTCGACTCCGGTTGCTCACCTTTAGCAATGTTCAGGATTGTATTAAGGGACACGACGCCTCGTGGAATCTCTTTCGGCGTGGCTTCGTGTGCCCTCTCAATGTGATAGAACACCGTTCTACCAACAGCATCTCCGCACTTTGTCCTAAGCTCCCGCAAAGTTGGACAAATAAGATCAAGAACTGCCTGTCCGTACCTTACGGCTTCCTGTCTCGATGGTATTTTCCCCTTGTGTATGACTCCATTTCTAAAGGCCCGCCATTTCTCACCCAGGAGCTTTGGCGGGGTCCCATTTTCCAGAAGATAGGACAGAACGAATGCGCCCAGCTCTCTCTCGGAATTGCTTGAAAGAGTGGTCCATGTAGAAACGAAGTCATTCCTTGCGATATCCCGCTTCAGGCATATCGCCAGACAATAGAATTCATAGAACCTTTCCAGGGATGCGGTGAAACCTGATACAGCCTCCCGATAGTACCCATCAAGGACTGCATGAGCCCCCAGCTCAAACAAGAATTCGAAGGGTTGCTCCTGCACAACAGCAACAGATCTGTGCCCCTTTAGACACGCATACTCGTAGCGGCCGTCGCTACGAAGTTCCAGCGTAGCAACGGACTCCGGTGCTCCTGTTGCGATAAGGCAGTCCATGCACATGAATCGAATCTTCATACATTCAGCACCATTCCCTTCCACACTGACGCTCTATTCTCGCTTTGTTGGCCACGTGACATCCTTCAAGCGATCGCGTTGAAATTGATATCGGCGGCTACAGGCTGGGCATCAGAAGATGGTCCGGTCGCTCACGCTGCCTTGTCGCCCCGCCTCTTCCCCTCCATGAAGGCGCGGAGAAGCCGATTGACTCGGGTCTGATAGCCCCGCCCCTGGGCCTTGAACCAGCGGAGAACATCCTCGTCGATTCGGATGGTGACGGTCTCCTTCATTTTCGGCCACTCGACGACGGCCTTCGTAAAGAAAGAATGGTCGAGCGGGGGAATGTCGGAGTAGTCGATGTCCCCGTTACTCATCGCGTCGAGTCTCTTTAAGTCGCTCTTGATAGATCTTCTTCTCGCGCGCATTGGCTTTCCTCATCGAGATGACTCGCGTGGCCCTTCCCCGCTTCGCATCCCTTTCTATTCTCACCGCAACATGTATGTAAATACATTTGCAAATAATTGCAAGTTCTTCTGCCCCGGATCCCAGGGCTGGCCGGCCCCTCTAGCTTTTTTCCACCCGCACGATGTACCGCTCGTTCTTGAACGAAAGGACCGGCGAAAGGGACCCTATGGAAGCCTTCTTCGCCATGAGCGGGCGGTTCTACTCCCCGAGCAATCGCGCTCGAATCTCGTCCGGCTTCATTCCCGGGACAAGGACGGTCTTCCGCCTCGAAGAGGCGCCGGAGATGATCGAGAGGGCGGCGAGGGGAACCTTCAGGCGTTTCGAGAGAAAGCGGAGGAGGGCAACGTTGGCCTCGCCTTCCACGGGCGGGGCCTTGAGGCGGATCTTGAGCGCGTCTCCATGCATCCCGGCGATCTCTTCCCGGCTCGCGCGGGGTTGGACGTGGACCGTCAGGAGACTTCCTTCCCGCGTCTCGCGGAGGAATTCTCCCCCGCCCGTCACGCCGCCGGCGGAGGGGGGGCCGCCTTCAGCGCCGGGGCTACTTCGACGCGGGCCTCGCCGTTGCCGCTCCCGGCCTCCCCGTAGCGGCGCGCAGGCCGGACGTCCTCCTCCATCTCGAGCTCCAGCAGGCGGTAGTGAAGGTCGAGGAGACCCCGCAGCTTCTCCAGAAACATCGCTTTCTGCCGCTTGAGGTCGGCCAACTCTCCCATGATGCTCACGGAGCGCTGGTTCGCCTGCTCGACGACGGCCTCGGCCTTCAGCTCCGCCTCTCGGATGATCAAGTCGGCCTCGCGCCGCGCCTGGCTCTTCAGCTCGTCGATCAGCTGTTGCGTCGTGAGGAGCGTCTGTTTGAGCGTCGTCTCTTCCTCGCGGAGAACAGCCAGCTCGCGGTCCCGTTTCTCCATCTCCTCCCGGAGGGTGTGCGTCTCGCGTACCAGGCCCTCCATCTCGGCCATGACCTCTTCCAGGAAGGCATCGACCTCGTTGATGTTGAACCCGCGCCACTGAAGATGAAACTGCTTTTGCCGGACGTCCAGGGGACTGATCTTCATCTCATGCCTCCTTGCCCCAAGGCCGACGCTTCTTCACCGAATCCGGTACGACAGGTCGATGAGCGTCCGCACCAGGAAAAAATTCAGGAAATAGATCGCCAGGATCACGATCAGCGGCGACAGGTCGATCCCGATTCTGTACGTCGGCACCAGCCGCCGGATGGGCCGGAGCACCGGCTCCGTCGCAGAGACGAGGAACCTGACGATCGGGTTGTACGGGTCGGGATTGACCCACGAGATCAGCGCCCGGATGATGACGATCCACATGTAGACCGTGAGCGCCATGTCCAAGACCTGCGCCAGAGCCGAAAGGAAATTTCCTGCAACGAACATTGTCTTCCCCCCAGACCTCGGGCCTCAGACTTCAGGCCTCGGGCCTCAGGCTTCAGGCCTCGGGCCTCAGGCTTCAGGCCTCGGACCCCTGTTTGTCCCTTTCACCGATTCACCCATTTGACGACCCGCCTCCTCCCCTCCTTTGTAAGGAGGGGTTAGGGGAGGTAGAGTCGGCGACCGATCCAGGGCGTTTCTACCCCACCCAGCCTCCCCTTACAAAGGGGAGGAGAGATTCTTTCCGTTTCCCCGTTTCCCCGTTTCCCCGATTCACCGATTCACCGATTCAGCGATTCACCGATTCACCCATTCACCGTCTCCCCAGTTCCCGCGACCGCCTCGTGGCCGCTTCGACGGCCGAGATCAACAGCCCCCGGAACCGGCCCTTTTCCAGTTCGTGAAGACCCGCTATCGTCGTCCCGGCGGGCGAGGCGACCTTGTCCTTGAGAACGCCGGGATGCTCTTTGCCTTCCTTCATCAGGAGCGCGGTGCCCAGGACGGTCTGGACGGCCAGGCGCATCGCGATCTCCCGCGTCAGTCCCGCCTTGACGCCGCCGTCCGCGAGGGCCTCGACGGCCAAGCAGACGAACGCGGGACCCGATCCCGAAAGCCCGGTCACGGCATCCAGATCCTGTTCGTCGAGGGCGACGACCTCCCCAACGGCGCCGAACATCGTCTCGACCAGCCGGATGTCCCGCTCCGTGACGCCCGGCCCGGGCGCGACGGCCGACGCCCCGGCGAGGACGACGGCGGGTGTGTTCGTCATGACGCGCACGATCCGCCCCCGGCCGCCCAGCCACTCGTGGATCTGTCCCGTCGTGACGCCGGCGACGACCGAGACCACGAGCTGGTGGTTGGTGATCCCCTTGCCGATCTCCCGGCAGACCCCCTCGGCAATCTGGGGCTTCACGGCCAGGACGACCACGTGGCACTGCTGGGCCGTCCGGACGTTGTCGGTGGAGGTGTGAACCTTGTAGCGGCTTCGCACAGCTTCGACGCGCGCCGCGGAGACGTCGGCGGCGAATATCTGCTTGGCCTGGGCGACGCCGGCGGCGATCAGCCCCCGGATGAGGGCTTCCGCGATGTTCCCCGCTCCGACGAAACCGATCTTCTCGTTCGGCTTGATCGCTGTCATCCGCGTTTCTCCCCTCTCAGCCGTGTCCCGGATCGTTCTGAAAGAAACCGCCCGACCGCGGAGCCCGCGGAGGTTTGCGAAGAGTTGAGAAGCTCTTCAACCACAAACCTGCGAGCGTTTCATCCTCCGCGTCCTCTGCGCCCTCTGCGGTGAGTTGCGTCCTGCTTGCAATCCTCCGTCTACCCTCGCGCGCCGAAGATAACCGTCCCGAGACGGACGATCGTCGCCCCCTCCTCGACGGCGGCTTCGAAATCGCCGGACATCCCCATCGAGAGGTCGTCGAGCCGGAAGCCCCGCCCCCTGAGCCGGGTCCAGAGGTCGTGCATGCGGCGGAAATACGGCCGGGCCTCCTCCGGGTCCGGGCTGTAGGGCGGGATCGCCATCAGACCCGTCACGCGAATCGACTCGAGAACCGCCGCCGATTCCAGAAGCTGTTCGACATCTCCGGGAAGCGCGCCGCTCTTCCGCGCTTCTTCGCCGATGTTCACCTCGACGAAGACGGGAAGGACCTTCCCGCTCTCCCGAGCCGCCCGATCGAGGATCTCGGCGAGCCGGACGGAGTCAACCGACTCCATGCAGTCGAACAACCGGACAGCCGCCTTCGCCTTGTTCGTCTGGAGACGGCCGATCATGTGCCATTTCGGCCCGGGCCCCACGGCCGGGATTTTTTCCGCCGCCTCCTGCACCCTGTTCTCTCCGAAGAGCATCTGCCCGCATGCCGCGGCCTCCCGCACTCTCTCCGCCGGGACCGTCTTCGTGACGGCCATCAGCTTGACGCCCGCTGGGTCCCGTCCGGCCCGTCCGGCCGCCGCGGCGATCCGCTCCCTCGCCCACGCCAGCCGTTCGGCTATGCCCTCCGATTCAGCCATTTGAAGATCCACTGATAGCTTACAGCGATCAGCTTTCAGCCGTCAGCTATAAGCCCCAAGCCGACCGCTGATCGCTGACTGCTGATCGCTTCACTCTTCGCCCATTCACCGATTCACCCATTCACCGGTCTTGCTAATTCGCCCCTTTCCGCAGGAACGCGGGAATATCATACTCTTCTCCTTCCAGGCTCGCAGGCTCGGGCTGGAAGTCGGCGCCCACGGCCTTCCGGAGGAACGTCGGCTTGTCCCGGTCTGCTTGGCGCGAGAGGATCTTGCGGATGTCCACCGTCTTTCCGGAAGAAACGCCCGCTTCCACGAGCGCATTCTCTTCCACCCCGCCGAAACCGGTCGCGATGACGGTCACCATCACCTCGCCCTCCCGGTCGGGATCTATGACGGAGCCCAGGATGATGTTCGCGTCGGGGTCGGCCAGCTCCTGCACGACGCCAGCCGCCTCGGTCACCTCGTGGAGCGTGAGGTCCTCCCCGCCCGTCACGTTGATCAGGACTCCGCGGGCGCCCTCGATCGTCGCATCCTCCAGGAGCGGACACGCGATCGCCTTGTGAGCGGCGTCCTTGGCCCTCGAATCCCCCGTCCCGACGCCGGTCCCCATGATCGCCCGGCCCATGCTCCCCATGATCGCCTTGACGTCCGCGAAGTCGACGTTGATGTAGCCGGGGACGAGGACGATGTCGGAGATCCCCTGGACGGCCTGCCTGAGGACATCATCGGCCAGCCGGAATGACTCAGGGAGAGGGACCTTCTGCTCGACGACGGCCAACAGCTTCTGGTTCTGAACGATGATGATCGTGTCGACGTGCTGGCGAAGCTCCTCGATCCCCGCGTCGGCCTTCTGCATCCGGCCCCGGCCCTCGAACATGAACGGGCGGGTCACGATGGCCACCGTGAGCGCCCCCATCTCCCGCGCCAGGCGCGCGATGATGGGCGCCGCGCCGGTCCCCGTCCCGCCGCCCATCCCGGCCGTGATGAAGACCATGTCGGCCTCCTCAAGCGCTTCACGGATCTTCTCCCCGTCCTCCTCCGCCGCCTCCCGGCCGATCGCGGGGTTCGATCCCGCGCCGAGCCCCTTTGTCAGGCTCGCGCCGATCTGAAGGCGGGTCGGCGCCATGGACGCCGCCAGCGACTGGGCGTCGGTGTTCGCCGCGATGAAGTCGATCCCCCTGAGACCGCTCTTCACCATGTTGTTCACGGCGTTCCCGCCGCCGCCGCCGACGCCCACGACCTTGATCCTTGCCGAAAGCTCCGGCTGAACGACCTGCCGATCATCGAACGAGAATCTCATCCTCCCACCTCCTTGAGAAAGGGTTGAACAACGGTGAATCGGTTTATCGGTGAATTGGTGAATCGGCGTCTTTGCTCGTTCGATTCACCCATTCACCTATTCACCCATTCACCCCGCTAAAAGAATTCCTTAAACCACGCCTTCATCCGCGCGGCGACCTTTCCGACGCCCGACCGCCCCGAGAGACCTGACGTCCCCTTGCTCGCCGCCTCTTTCGCGCCGTAAAGGAGGAGCCCAACGCCCGTCGCGAACATCGGGTTCCCGACGACGTCGGAGAGTCCGCCGAGGCGCATCGGGAATCCCTGCCGGGCGGGGAGGTCCATGAACCGCTCCACGGCCTCGGCGATCCCCGAAAGATTCGCCGTTCCTCCCGTCACCACGACGCCCGAGGCGACCATGTCGTCGAATCCGCTCCGCTGGATCTCCTTCTTCACGAGGACCAGTACCTCCTCGATCCGCGGCTCGATGATCTCGGCCAACAGCCGTCGGGACATCTCCCGCGCCGGCCGTCCGCCGACGGATGGCGCCTGGATCGTCTCGTCCGGCCCCACCATCGACGCCAGCGCGCATCCATGGCTCTTCTTCAGGGCCTCCGCCTCACGCGATGGCGTCCGGAGACCCACGGCGATGTCGTTCGTCACGTGGTTCCCGCCCATGGGCAGGACGGCCGTATGGCGGATGCTCCCCTCCACGAAGATCGCAAGGTCCGTCGTCCCCCCGCCGATGTCGATGAGGGCGACTCCGAGCTCCCGCTCGTCGGGGGTCAGCACGGCCTCGGCCGAGGCCAGGGGCTCGAGAACGATGTCCAGGACCTGGAGACCGGCCCGGTGGCACGACTTCAGGATGTTCTGGACGGAAGAGACGGCCCCCGTCACGATGTGGACCTCCGCCTCGAGGCGCACGCCGCTCATCCCCACCGGCTCCTTGATCCCGTCCTGATCGTCGATCACGAACCCCTGCGGGACGACGTGAAGGATCGACCTGTCCTGGGGGATGGCCACGGCGCGGGCGGCGTCGATAACGCGGCGGACGTCGCTCTGTCTCACCTCCCGGGGGTCCTTCACGGCGATGACGCCCCGGCTGTTGAACCCCTTGATGTGTCCCCCGGCGATCCCGGCGTAGACCGAGTTGATCTGGACGCCGGCCATGACCTCGGCCTCCTCGACCGCCTTCTTGATCGACTGGACGGTGCTCTCGATGTTGACGACGACGCCCTTGCGGAGACCGCGCGACGGATGCCGCCCGATTCCCGTGATGTCCACCCGGCCGTCCTCGCGGACCTCGCCGACGATGGCGCACACCTTCGTCGTCCCGATGTCCAGGCCGACCAGGATGTTCTCCCGGCGCGCCACTACTTTTTCCCTCCGCCGGCCTCTTCCTTCGACCGGACGATCACCTGACCCTGGAACCTGAGGTCCACGACCGCGAGGTCCGGCACGCGCTGGCTCAGTTGGTCCGCCACGAGGAACCAGCGGCCGAACTTCTCCGCGTACTCCCCCCGGCCGACGCGGATCTCGATCCCGTTCGCGAACAGCGACAGATCGTTCGGATCTCCCGCCCAGATCTCGATCGCCTCGCTCGCCCCGAGCCGTTTCTCCGCCGCCGCGAACCGGGCCAGGTCAAGCGCCGCGGCCAGGTTCCGCGCGTCGACCTGTTCGCCGGGAGCGATCCGACGGGCCGGGAGTCCGGAGACGACCGGCAGACGCCACAACTTGGCGTCCTCGACGGGGACGATCGCGCGTCCCTCCGAATCGACCAGAATGCCGCCCTTCTCGCGGTGCAGGACCGCGACGGGCACGCGCTCCTCGATCTGAACTCGGAGGCTCGCCGGCAGATGGCGGTTAACGGAGATCCCCTTGATCCAGGGCGAGCGCACGGCCCTCCGGACCATTTCCGCCGGGGAAACCGACAGGATGTTTCGCCCTTCCGAGACACCCATGAGATCGAGCGCCTCGGCCTTCCCGACGTGGCGGAGTCCCTCGATCCTGACCTCCGAGATCGGAAGCCACGCGACACGCGTCAGCCAGCGGGCCGCGCCCCATGCGGCGAACGCAAAGACCAGCGCCAGCCCCGCCACGACGGCGGTCTTCAGGACGGTCCGCCACGAGAAGAACGACTCCTCGCGGCGGCGGACGATCTTGTTCGACCGCGCGAACCGCCTCCAACCCGAGGAGGCTTCCGGCGCGGCGGAACGCCCGCCCTGCGCCTCCGCGCGAATCGCGCCCGCCCTCATCGCCCGCCCTTCCCGCGCGCCGCGCGGAGAATCGACTCGACCGCGTCTTCTTCGCCGGCCGTCCCGCCAGCTGACCGCGGCAGGAGGGAGAGGAGAAGGATGGCTTCAACCAGCTCGCCGAACGAGATCCCCGCGCCGCGGGCGATCTCCGGAAAGAGGGACTGGTCGGTCATTCCGGGGAGCGTGTTCACCTCGAGCACGAACGGCCTTCCGTCCGCGTCCACGATCAGATCGACCCGGCTGTAGACCCTGCAGTCGAGCGCCCGGTGGGCGGCGAGGGCCAGATCGTGAACGACGCGCGTCCGCTCCGGCGAAAGACGAGCCGGAAAAACGTGCTCCGACGCCCCCTCGTACTTCGCCTGGTAGTCGTAGAAAGCGCGATGGGGAACGATCTCGATCGCCCCGAGCGCGCGCGGCCCCAGGACGGCAACCTGGACTTCCCGCCCGCGAATGTACGCCTCCACGATCGCCTCCGGGTCGTACACCAGCGCCTGCCTGAGGGCCGGCGCAAGGCTGTCCCACGTTTCGACGAGGGAGACCCCGATCGATGAGCCCTGGCGCGCCGGCTTCACGACCACGGGGAACCCGAAGGGGAACCAGGACGGCTCGGCGCTCTCCGCCTCGCCTTCGGTCACGACCCGGTACGGCGCGAGAGGAATCCCGTGGAAGGCGAAAACCTTCTTGGACATGATCTTGTCCATCCCGAGAGCCGAGGCCAGAACGCCCGATCCCGTGTAGGGAATCCCCATCATCTCCAGAAGCCCCTGAACCGTCCCGTCCTCGCCGAACCGGCCGTGCAGGGCGTTGAAGACGACGTCGATTCTCTCCTCCCGGAGACCCGCCGCGAGGTCGGGTCCGGCGTCCAGACGGACGGCGTCGAACCCCCGGCCCAGAAGGGCTTCGAGGACCGCCCCGCCCGTCTTGAGCGAAACCTCGCGCTCCGACGAGAGGCCCCCCATCAGGACGCCGATCCGCTTCTTCCGGACAGCCTCGATTAGTTGCCAGACATCCGTCGTTTTTTCCATCACTCCGAACTCCGCACTCCGCACTCCGAACATCTCTCGGGCATTTCCAAACTCCGCACTCCAAACTCTGAACTCCGAACTCAGCCTTCCCCTACCACCCTGATCTCCCGCTCCAGGCGGATGCCGAACCGCTCCGCAACCGTCCGCTCGATTTCCTCCATCAGCGCGAGAACGTCGGCGGCCCGGGCACCGCCTGCGTTGACGATGAAGTTCGCGTGAACGGGCGAGACCTCTGCTCCGCCCACGCGCCTCCCCTTGAAACCCGCCGCCTCGATGAGGCGTCCCGCGAAGTCGCCCGGAGGGTTCTTGTAGACCGACCCGGCGTTCGAGACTCCCTGAGGCTGTTTCGAGCGCCGCTCGGACGCAAGCCGGTCCATCCGCCCCCGGATCTCGTCCGGGCTCCCCTTGGCGAGAAGGACGTCGATCGTTGTGGCGATCCCTCCGGCCGGAAGACGGGAAGACCTGTACCCGAGGCCCAAGTCTTCCTTGAGAAGGATGCGCCTGCTCCCGTCCGGAAAGATGAACGCGGCCGCGAGGAGGACATCTTTCAGCTCTCCCTCGGGCGTGCCCGCGTTCATCACGAGCGCCCCGCCGACGGTCCCGGGAATCCGGACGGCGAACTCGATCCCCGTGAACCCTTCCTCCGCCATCCGGTAGGCGAGCCGCTGATACTTGACGCCCGCTCCCACGCGAAACGCCCCGTGCTGCCCGTTAGGCCCGTTGGAAGAGAGCGGTTCGATCCCGTCGAAGCGGGCGAGCGACACGACGACGCCCCGGATCCCTCCGTCCCTGACGAGGAGGTTCGAGCCGTCTCCCACGACAAGGAGGGAAAGGCCTGCCGACTGCGCCTCCCGCGCGAGGAGAGCCAGATCCCCCTCGCCGGCCGGAACGGCGAAGACGTCGGCCGGGCCGCCGATCTTGAAGGTCGTGTGATTCGCCATCGGTTCGCCGAGCCTCAGCTCGCCCCGGAAGCCGCTCGAAGCGATCTTCGACTTCAGGTCCGCCATGGGGCACCCGACCGGCGTCATCCCGGAATCCTCTCAAGGGCCGGAAGGCGCGCCAGGATATCCTCGCCCACGCGCCAAACATCGCCCGCGCCGAGCGTCAGGACCCAGTCTCCCGGCCGGACCTCCCGAGTCACCGCCGCGGCGATCTCCTCCCGATCCGGGATGTACGCAGCCTCCTTGTGGCCGTGCGCCCGGATCCCTTCGAAGAGGGACAAGGCCGTAACGCCGGGGATCGGCGCCTCGCCGGCCGGATAGATGTCCGCGACGATCAGCCGGTCGGCGTCGTAGAAGGCCGTCCAGAACTCCTCCTTGAGGTCTCGCGTCCGCGTGTACCGGTGCGGCTGGAAAATAACGAAGAGCCTCCCGCCGCCGCCGACAACCCCCCGGCCGGCCGCGAGCGTCGCCCGGATCTCCGTCGGATGGTGACCGTAATCGTCCACGACCGTGACGCCCGCCCGCGAGCCCTTCACCTGGAACCGCCGGGCCACGCCGGCGAACCGATCGAGCCCCTCCCGGACGTCCGACACCGGGATCTCCAGCTCGAGGCCGACGGCCACGGCCGCAAGGGCGTTCAGCACGTTGTGCCGGCCGGGAAGCGACAACCGGAATGTTCCAATGTCCGCCCCCCACGCCTCGACGCGGAACGACGATCCCGCGCCCGCCAGTTCCACATCGCGGCCGCGGACGTCGGCCTGTCCCGAGAAGCCGTAGGTGATCGCCCGCTTCTTGACCCGCGGGAGGAGCTCCTGCACGGCCGGATCGTCCAGGCAGAGAATCGCCGCCCCGTAGAACGGCACCTTGTTCACGAACGTCGCGAACGCCTCCTGGATCTCCGGCATCCCGCCCGTGTAGTAATCCAGGTGCTCCCGGTCGATGTTCGTCACGGCGACCACCGTGGGAGAGAGCTTGAGGAACGAGCCGTCGCTCTCGTCCGCCTCGACCACCATGAAGTCCCCCTGTCCGAGCCGCGCTCCGGCGCCCAGGGCGTTCACCTTCCCGCCGATGACCACCGTCGGGTCGAGCCCTCCCTGGGCCAGGACGGACGCCACGAGGGACGTGGTCGTCGTCTTCCCGTGGGCGCCCGCGATCGCCACGCCGTACTTGAGCCGCATCAGCTCGGCCAGCATCTCCGCCCGCGGAATCACCGGAACCCCCGCCTCCCGAGCGGCCGCGACCTCCACGTTGGCCGGCGTCACGGCGGAAGAGACGACGACGACGTGGGCCCCCGCCACGTTCTCGGCTTGGTGGCCGACGGCCACCGTCCCTCCCAGGTCCCTCAGACGCCGCGTCGTTTCGGACTCCTTGAGGTCCGATCCGCTCACGCGGTACCCGAGCGTGAGAAGGACCTCGGCGATCCCGCTCATCCCGATCCCGCCGATCCCGACGAAGTGGATATGCTGGTACTTTCGAAACATCTCCCTCAGACCCTTCCCATGACGGCCGTGACAGGATGATTCTCGGAACGAGCCGCCGTCGGCGCCCCGGCTGAGGGACCCCCGGGCGGCGCGCTCCCGGTCCCGGGAGGCGCGGCTACTGCCCCTGGACGGACGGCCGGCCGGGCTTCACGGACGATCGCCTCCAGCAAGTCCACGACCCGGTCGGCGGCGTCGGGCCGCGCGAGCCTTCCCATCGCCCGCCCCATCGCGTCCAGTCTCCCGGGGTCGGAAAGAAGCGCTCCCAATGTCTCGACGATCCTGAGAAGCGTCAGATCTTCCTGGTCGATCACGGCCGCTCCGCCGGCATCGGACGCCTCGCGGGCGTTGGCGGCCTGGTGTCCGTGGGCCGAGAAAGGATACGGAACGAGGACGGCCGGTCTCCCGGCAAGCGCCAGCTCGGAGAGCGTGGCCGCGCCAGCCCGCGCCATGACGAGGTCCGAGGCGGCGAGGGCCGCCGGCATGTCCTCGATGAACGGGAGGACGGCTGACGTTATCCCGGCCCGGGTATAGGCCGCCCGGAGCGCTTCGGCTTCCTGGCCCCTCTCGGGCCCGGCCTGATGGATCACCTGGAGACCGGGAACGGCCCGCCCGAGGGGACCCGCCGCTTCGGCCATCCTCTCGTTAAGAACGCGCGCGCCCCGGCTCCCGCCCAGGACGAAGAGCGTCGGCGCCTCCAGCGCGAGTCCGAACCGGCGCCTGGCTTCACGCCGCTCCACGGATCCCAGGCCGGCCCGCGCGGGGTTTCCGGTGAGATATATCCGGCCGGACGGGAACCAGCGGTTCGCCGACCTGTACGCGACGGCGATTCGCCCGGCCATCCTTCCCAGCAGACGGTTGGTGAGGCCGGGGACCGCGTTCTGCTCCTGAATCACGATGGGAATTCCCTTGAGCCGCGCCGCCAGAACGACCGGTCCCGCGGCGTACCCGCCGACGCCGAGGACGACGTCTGGCCGATGGCGGCTGATGATCGATCCGGCCCGCGCGATGGCCGCGGGGAGAACGAGGAGGGAGCGGACCTGGCGCATCCACCCTCGTCCAACCAGCCCCTCGACCCGGATCGTCTCTACCGGGTACCCCCGCTCCGGAACGACCCGGGCCTCGATCCCGGCTTTCGTCCCGACGAACACGACCGATCCGTCCGGATGGCGACGAAGGAACGCCGCCGCCACCGCCAGTCCGGGATAGAGGTGCCCTCCCGTTCCGCCCCCCGCCACCATGATCTTCATGCCGGTTTCCTCGAGAGGCCGAGCAGGATGCCAACGGCGATCAGGTTGATGAGCATCGCAGATCCTCCGAAGCTTACGAAGGGAAGAGGGAGTCCCTTGGTCGGCAGGAGCCCCACGACGACGCCCAAGTTGACGAAAGTCTGGACGCCGATGACGAGCGTGAGCCCGGCCGCCAGGAGCCGCGGAAACGGATCGATCATCCGGAGGGCGATGAGACTGCCGCGCCAGATGACGACCCCGAAAAGGGCGAGGACGGCGAGGGCGCCGACGAACCCCATCTCCTCGCCGATCAGCGCGAAGATGAAGTCGGTGTGGGCTTCGGGCAGGAAGAAGAGCTTCTGCTTCCCCTCCCCCAGCCCGGCGCCGAACAGCCCGCCGCCGCCCAGCGCCAGGTACGACTGGACCATCTGGAACCCGGAGGCCGTCGGGTCCTTCCACGGGTTGACGAACGTCTTGAGGCGCTCGATCCTGTACCCCGCCCCCATCACGAGCTTGTAGATCACGGGAAGGAGGAAGACCGAGAAGGACGAGAGGTGGAGGACCCGCGCCCCGCCGATGAAGAGGAGCGTGAGCATGACGATGGCGATCCCGACGGCCGTTCCGAAGTCCGGCTGGAAGACGATGAGGGAGAGAAAGACGCCGAGAACGAGCGTGTACGGAAAGAAACCGTAGACGAAGTCGGCGATCCGCTCCGGCCCCTTGCGGGCCAGGGAGGCCGCGGCGTAGAGGACAAGGGCAAACTTCGCGAGCTCCGAGGGCTGGAACGTGAGCGGGCCGGCCCTCAGCCACCGGCGCGAGCCGTTCACTTCGGCCCCGACGCCCGGAATCAGGACGGCGACGAGCAAGAGACTTGTCACGCCCAGAAGGGGAAGAGCCAGCCTGTTCCACGTCGGCACGCTGATCCGCATGGCGACGGCCATGGCGGAGAGGCCGATCGCAACCCATAGGAGCTGTTTCTTGAAGAAGTAAAATGAGTCCCCGTACTTCTTGAGGGCCATCACGCCGCTGGCGCTGTAGACCATTCCCAGGCCCGCCACGAGAAGGACCGCGACGCTGATGAGCAGGACCTTGTCGACGCCCTTCATCGCGCGTCCTCCCCGACAGCTGTCGGTCCGTCTTCCAGCGCCCGGACCAGCGCGGCGAACTGCTCGCCCCGGTCCTCGAAGTCGCGGAACATGTCGAACGACGCGCAGGCCGGGGAGAGGAGAACGGTCTCCCCTTCATGGGCGCGGGCCGCGGCCGTCTGGACGGCCTCCTCCAGAGACCCAACGGTCACGGTCTCGACCAGGTCTCCCAGGGCGTCCTTGATCTTGGAAGCCGCTTTGCCCAGGAGAATGAGAAGCCGCGCGCCGCCCCGACCTCGGGACCGCGGCGAGAGGGCGGAGCGAAGCGAAGCGAAGTCTCCTCCCTTGTCGAGACCGCCGGCGATCAGGATGACGGGACGGTCGAAACCCTCCAGCGAGCGGGCCACGGCGCCCACGTTCGTCCCTTTCGAATCGTTGATGTAGGTGACGCCCCGGCGGACGGCGACGGTCTCCATCCGGTGGGGAAGTCCCGCGAACCGCGCAAGCGCCCGCGCAACGGCCGGGGGTTCCGCGCCCGCCAACAGCGAGACGGCCGAGGCAGCCAAGGCGTTCTCGAGGTTGTGCGCCCCCCGGATCCGGATCGTTTCCGTCGGGGCGACGCGCGAGACCTTCCCGCCGAGCGATGCGACGATCCATCCGTCCTCGATGAACACTCCCGGCTCCTTCTTCTCCTTCCGCGAGAACCAGACGATCCGGCCGGGGACGCGCGGGGCAAGGCCGGCCGCGACCGGATCGTCGGCGTTCAGAACGGTCGAGTCTTCCGGTCCCTGGTTCCGGAAGATGAGGGCCTTGGCCTCGGCGTAGGACGCAAAGTCGGGATACCGGTCGAGATGGTCCGGCGTTACGTTCAGGATGCAGGCCACGGCGGGCTTGAACGTGAGCGTCCCCTCGAGCTGAAAGCTCGAGACCTCCACGACGGCGAACCGGGCCCCGGCCGCCCGGTCGATCTCGCCGCACAGGGCGTTTCCGATGTTTCCCGCGACGACGACGTTCATTCCGGCCTCTTTCAGGATCTCCCACACGAGCGACGTCGTCGTCGACTTCCCGTTCGTCCCCGTCACGGCCAGGATCGGCGCGCGGACGAGACGTGCCGCGAGCTCGAGCTCTCCCATCAACAGCACGCCCCGGGCGCGAACGCGATCGAACACCTTCAGGGAGAGCGGAACGCCCGGCGAGACCACGACGGCATCGGCCGAATCGAAGATGGCCTCCGGATGGCCGCCGAAGACCGCCTCGATCTCTTCCGGAACGGCGTCGACCGGATGGGCGCGGGAGTCGTTCAGAATCACCCGCGCGCCGTACGAAGCCAGCCGGCGGGCCGCCGCAAGACCGCTTCGCGCCGCGCCCACGACGACGACCGTTCTCCCCTTCCACAGGGCTGGATTGGCTGAGAGCGGAGAGAGCGAGGCGGCCATCATCCCCTTTCCCCCCCCGCGACGCTGGGCACGGACGCCACCCGGTCCTTCGAATGCGCCGCGGCCGCCAGGACAAAACCGTAATCGACGAGCGTGCGAACGTCCTGCCACGGCCGCCTGCTCCCCAGAACGACGACGATGACCTTTCGCCCGTTCTCCTCGACTTCGCCGACGTATGTGTGGCGGGAGGCGACCGTGTACCCCGTCTTCCCCGGCCCCGCTCCCTCGTACTCCCACAACAGCCGGTTATGATTCCGGACCATGATCCGGCGACGCTCGGAGTCCTCCGAAACGGCCGTCACCAGCCGGTGCTTCGTCTCGGCGATCT
This sequence comes from Nitrospiria bacterium, assembly GCA_919903025.1. Taxonomy (GTDB): domain Bacteria; phylum Nitrospirota; class RBG-16-64-22; order RBG-16-64-22; family RBG-16-64-22; genus RBG-16-64-22. The sequence goes on from CAKKSE010000143.1 coordinate 16,999, forward strand.
TCACGAACGCCTCGTTCCTCAGCGCCGCCCGGAAGATGCGCGCAAGATCGGAGGCCGTCGTCACCTGCCCCCGGGCCGGCAAGCCGCTCGGGTTCTTGAAGACCGTCTTCCGCGCGCCGAGCGCCCGGGCCTTCTCGTTCATAAGCTTCACGAACCGGTCGACGTCTCCCGCCGCCGTCTCGGCCAGCGCCACCGACGCGTCGTTGGCCGACTTGAGGAGAAGGCCGTAGAGGAGGTCCTGGACGGCGATCCGGTCCCCAAGATGGAGACCCAGGCGCGAGGCCGGCTCCCGGCTCGCCGCGGCCGAGACCGAGACTTCCTTTCGCGGAGAGACCTTCTCCAGGGCCAGAAGCCCGGTCATCACCTTGACCGTGGAGGCGGGGGGATGAAGACGATCGGGCGCCTTGGCGTAGAGCGTCCGACCCGTCTCGGCGTCCATCACGAGGGCCGACTTGGCCGTCACGGCCGGCGGACCGGCCGCGAGCGCCGGGGCGGTCCAGCAGAGGACCAGGCCCGCCGCGAGCGCTCCAGGGAGGATTCTATTGACTTGCTTCACCTTCACCCCGTCACCTGAGCTTGAGCGTCGAAAGAGAAAGGAGCGCCAAGATGATCCCGACGATCCAGAAACGGACGATGATCTTCGACTCGGCCCACCCCGCCAGTTCGAAATGATGGTGGACCGGCGCCATCCGGAAGACCCTCTTCCCCCTCAGCTTGAAGGAGCCGACCTGGATAATCACGGACAAGGCCTCGATCACGAAGATCCCGCCGGCGACGGCCAGGATCGCCTCGTGCTTCGTGATGACGGCGAGCGTCCCGAGGCCCGCCCCGAGCGAGAGCGACCCCACGTCGCCCATGAAGACCTGCGCCGGGTGGGCGTTGAACCATAGGAACCCGAGCGCCGCCCCCATCAGGGCGCCGCAAAACACCGCGAGCTCGCCCGTCCCCGGCAGGTAGAGGACCTGGAGGTAGCGGGCAAAGTTCGCGTGGCCCGAGACGTACACGAGGACCGCGTTGGCCGCGGCCGCGATCCCAACGAGCCCGATCGCCAGGCCGTCGATTCCGTCGGTCAAGTTCACGGCGTTCGAAGCGCCGACGATGACGAAGACGGCGAACGGAATGTAGAACCACGACAGATCGAGCAGCCACCGCTTGAAGAACGGGATCGAGAGGATGGAGTGGTACGGGTCCTTCGGGTCGAAGTAGAGGAAGAGGGAGACCACCAGGGCCGCCGCAACCTGAAGGCCGATCTTCCGCCAGGCGGAGAGCCCTCCCGGATGGCGCCTGACAACCTTGAGGTAATCGTCGAGGAAGCCGATCGCCCCGAAGACCGCCGTCGAGCAGAGGACGATCCAGACGTACCGGTTGGTGATGTCCGCCCACAGGATCGTCGGCACGAAGATGGCGATGAGGATCATGATCCCTCCCATCGTCGGCGTCCCCTGCTTCCCGCGGTGGGTCTGCGGTCCGTCTTCCCGGACCTGCTGTCCCACGCCCCAGACCGCGAGCCTCCGGATCAGCCAGGGGCCTATCAGGAAGGAGATGATGAGCGCCGTGAGGATCGCGTAGGCCGTCCGGAACGTGATGTACCGGAAGACGTTGAACCCGGCGAACGTCTCGTGCAGCGGGTAGAGGAGGTGATAGAGCATCGGCCGTCCGTCAGTCCTTCGTCTCGTCGTTGTTCATCCGCCTGTTCCCTTTTCCCATCCGGCGGTCGGGCCCCCGCTCCTCGACGAAGGCGAGGACCCGCTCCATCTGCATGCCGCGCGATCCCTTGACGAGGATCGTGTCGCCCGGTCCGGAGACCGTCTTGAGAATAGAGACCGCGTCCTCCACGCCCGAGACGGCCCGGACCCTTTCCTCGGGCATCCCGGTCACGACCGCCCCTTCGGCGATGTGACGCGCGAGGTCCCCCACCGTCACCAGGAAATCGATCTTAAGCCGCGCGGCGGCCGCTCCCACCTCCAGGTGGGCTTCCCGCGCGTACTCGCCCAGATCGAGCATGTCGCCCAGGACGGCGACCTTCCGGCCGCCCCCCCCCATCTCCGACAGCATATCGAGCGCCGCCGTCATGGAGCGGGGATTGGCGTTGTACGAATCGTTGATCACCTGCCGGCCGGAAAGACGGACCACTTCTCCCCGCATGGCGACCGGCTGGAACGCCTCGAGGGCCGCCCGGATGTCGGCCAGCCGCACGCCCAGGACGGTCGCCGCGGCGGCGGCCGCCAAGGCGTTCTGCACGTTGTGACGCCCCGGCATCCTCAGGGCGATTTCTTCCGACCCGTCGGAGCGGACGATCTGGAAGCGGTGGCCGCCGCCGTTCACGCGGACGCCTCGCGTGACCACGTCGCCCACCCCGCGCATCGAGTAGATGAGGGACCGCCCCCTCACCCAGGACCTCATCCCCATGATCGCCGGGTCATCGCCGTTCAAAACGGCGATCCCGTCCGGCGGGAGCATCTCCAACAGCTCCCCCTTCGCGCGCGCGACCTCTTCGACCGTCGCGAGCTTCTTCATGTGCGCGGGGCCCACGTTCGTGATCATCCCGACGGTCGGCCGGGCGATCTCGCACAGCCGCCGGATCTCCCCCGCCCCGCTCATCCCCATCTCGATGACCGCGGCGCGGTGCGCCGATCGGAGGCCGAGGAGCGTGAGCGGCACGCCGATGTGGTTGTTGAGGTTCCCCGGATTCTTGAGGACCGGGCGCGTCCGCCCGAGGATCGCCGCCAGCATCTCTTTGGTCGTCGTCTTTCCGTTCGTCCCCGTCACGCCGACCACGGGAATGTCGAACCGCGCTCGGTGAGCCGACGCAAGGTCCTGGAGAGCCGCAAGCGTGTCGGGCACCGCGATGACGACGCCGGGAGCGTCGGCGAACCGGGACGCCTCCGCCTCCGAGACAACCGCCCCCCACGCCCCTTTCTCGAGGGCCTGGGCGACGAAATCGTGGCCGTTGAACCGCTCGCCGACGAGGGCGAAGAAGAGCGACCCGGCCGGGAGCGTCCGCGTGTCGATCGACACGCCGCCCGGCTGTTGGTCGGCCCGTCCCCGGACGACCCGCCCTCGAACGGCCGAGACGATCCGGCCCGCGCTCAGAAACTCCGTGTCCCGTTCGGGCAATTCCGCCGTCATGGATGCCACACCCGTTCTCCTCGTGTCGTGTCGCCCGCCGCGGCCGCCCCGCTCTTCGCCAGGGCGGCGAGGGCTTCCTCCCTGTCGCTGAACGTCCGGCGCTCGTCGCCGACGATCTGGTAGTCTTCGTGCCCCTTCCCGGCCAGCACGACCGTGTCGCCCGCGCGCGCCCCCTCGATCGCAGTCCGGATCGCCTCCCGCCGGTCCGGGACGACGAGGTAGTCCCGCCCCGCTGTCCGGCCAGCCTCGCGCACGCCCGCCTCGACCTCGGAGAGAATCCGGACCGGGTCTTCGGTCCGGGGATTGTCCGACGTCAGAACGACGAAGTCGGCCGCCCGCGCCGCCGCCAGCCCCATCTTGGGCCGTTTGCCCCTGTCCCGGTCGCCGCCGCAGCCGAACAGGACGGCGAGCCTCCCCGGCGTGATTTCCCGGGCCGCCGCGAGCAGACGGGAAAGCGCGTCGTCCGTGTGGGCGTAGTCGACGATCACCGTGAACGGCTGACCGGCTTCGACTTTCTCGAACCGTCCCGACACGCCGGCCATCGTCTCGATCCCGCGACGGATCGTAGGGACCGGAACGCCCAGCGCCCCAGCGGCCGCGACGGCGGCGAGAATGTTGGACGCGTTGTACCGCCCGAGGAGCGGAGAGGCAAGATCGATCGGCCCCCACGGCGTGTCGGCCGTCACCCCGATTCCCCCCGGCGTCACGGAGATCTCCCGGGCCCGCACGTCGGCCGGCGAAGAAGCGCCGTACGTCACGCGCCTCGCGCGCGTCGCGGCCAGGAGATCGCCCGCCCGCGGATCGTCCGCGTTGACGACGGCCGAAGCAGACGCCGACAGCCCCTCGAACATCAGGCGCTTCGCCCGGAAGTACTCCTCCATCGACCCGTGGAAATCGAGATGGTCCTGCGTCAGGTTCGTGAACACCCCAGCCGCGAACTCGAGCCCGCGGACCCGGCGTTGAGCCAGGGCGTGGGAGGAGACCTCCATCACGGCGTGCGTGACGCCGGCGTCCGCCATCTCCCGGAGAAGCTCGTACAGATCGGGCGCTTCGGGCGTCGTGTAGGGCGCCGGCAGGACCCGGCCGGCGAACTCGTAATGGATCGTCCCGATCAGCCCCGTGCTCCGTCCCGCGGCGGAGAAGATGCTTCGCAGAAGACAGCTCGTCGTCGTCTTTCCGTTCGTCCCCGTGACGCCCACAAGTGTCATCCCTCGCGCCGGATCGCCGTGGAAAGTCCGCGCGAGGTCCGCCAGGGCCGACCGCGCGTCGTCCACCTCGATCGTCAAGACGCCGGCCGTGGCAGGCCCGGATGCGCCGCGTTCCCGCACGACTGCGACAGCCCCGCGCCGCACCGCTTCGTCCGCAAACTTCCCGCCGTCGACGTGGAGTCCCTTGATCGCCACAAACAGGCTCCCGGGAACGACCCGGCGCGAGTCGGCCGTCACGCCCGCCACCGCCCGGTCAGCAACATCGGCCGGCACGCCCCCGCCCAGCACCGCGGCCAATTCCGAAAGTGTTCTCGTCACCCGCACCCTCTCCATCAATTCACCCATTCACCGCTTCACCGATTCACCGGCATTCTTCGGCCCCATGGCAACCGTCACGACCGACCCCGGCCGCGCCGGCGGAACGCCGAGAAGCGTCAGGGCCGGCTCCGCGATCCGGCGGAACGCGGGCGCGGCCACCTCGCCGCCGTAGATCTTCCCCCTCGGCTCGTCGACGACAATCAGGACGAGCAGTCGCGGATCGTCGGCCGGAACGAACCCCACGAACGAGCTTACGTACGCCGTCGTCGAATAGCGGCCGGTCTGCGGGTTGACCTTCTGCGCCGTTCCGGTCTTGCCCGCGACCTTCAGGTCTCCCAGGGCCGCCTTATGCCCCGTCCCTCCCTCCTCCGTCGCGCCCGAGAGGATCCGCGTGAGCTTGCGGGCCGTCTCTTCCGAGATCACGCGCCGGACCTCCGTCGGGCCGAACCGGCGCAGTGTCTCGCCGCCGGCCGACCGAATCTCGGAAACGAGGTACGGCCGCATCAGCACGCCTCCGTTCGCCACGGCGGCCGCGGCGGCGGCCAACTGGATGGGCGTCACGCCCACCTCCTGGCCGATCGCCGCGGACGGCAGGGTGTGGACCGTCCACGACTTGAGCGGATGCAGGATGCCGGCGCTCTCTCCGGAAAGGTCGATCCCCGTCTTCTCCCCGAACCCGAACGCCTTGAGGCGGCGGTAATATCGCTCGGCCCCCAGCTTGAGCCCAACCTTCACCGCGCCGACGTTGCTCGACTTCTTCACGACCTCCGCGAACGTCAGGCGGCCGTACCTGTGGACGTCGTGGATCTTCCGCCCGGAGACTTCCACGAATCCCTCGGAGACGTCGAACGTCTGTTCCGGCGTCACGATTCCTTCTTCGAGCGCGGCCGCGGCGAGAAACATCTTCATCGTCGACCCGGGCTCGAACGCGTCCGTCACGGCCCTGTTCCGCCAGTCCCCGGGACGATGCTCGGAGACGGCGTTCGGGTTGAACTCCGGCCGGACCGCGAGGGCCAGGAACTCTCCCGTCCGCGGATCGAGGACGATCCCGACGGCCCCGCGAGGCCGGTACTCGGCCATCAGGGAATCCAGCTCCCGCTCGACGATGTGCTGGATCCCTTCGTCGATCGTGAGGAGCAGGTCGTGCCCGGCGATCGGAGGGCGGAAGTTCCTGTCTCCCGAGACGATCGTGCGGCCCAAAGCGTCCTTCTCCGCCACGAGGAGCCCCTTCTCGCCCTTGAGCGCCTCTTCGTGGCGCCGCTCGATCCCCTCCAGGCCCTGGCCGTCGAGCCCCTGGAAGCCGAGGACGTGGCTCGCCAGGCGCTTCTTCGGATAGAACCGCCGGCTCTCCGTGAGGAAGCCCACCTCTCGCTGGGAAAGTCCGAGACCCTTCACCCGCTCGACGCGCTCCGGGTCGAGCTTTCGCTCGATCCACGCGAAATGGCGGGAACTGTCGAGGCGTCTTTCCAGTTGAGCGCTGGGAACTCCGAGGACCCGGGAGAGCAGGGAAGCGACGCGGTGGGGGTTTTCGATCTCCGAGGGAACTCCGTACAACGATTCAACTTCGACGCTCACGGCCAATTCCCGGCCCGCGCGATCCAGGATAGATCCGCGCCGCGGCTCGAGAAGGACCACCCTCTGATGCTGCCGCTCCGCCTTCTTGGCCAGCTCCGGGCCGCTGAGCACCATCACCGAGAAGAGGCGGAACGCCACCAGGACGTAAAGTAGCACAAGGCCCGTCATCACGACAAGGATTCGCCGCGCCTGGGGGCCCCTGGGATTCGTCGCGAGCGGCATGGCCCTATGGTCTCTCCACCGGTCTAGCTCCGGCCCTTCCCCCGGACTCCGGGCGACGCGAGCGCCACGGCCGTCGCCCCCGGCTCCTGCTCCGGCGCGCCGGCCCCGGGGACAACCTTGACCAGGACGAACCGCTCGCGCTCGACCGGCTTGAGGCCGATCTGGCGCGCGGCGATCCGCTCCACGCGGTCGAGGCTCTTGAGGCTTGCCGACTCGATCCTCAGGTTGTTGTTCATCCGGACGAGCGTCTCGCGCTCCGTCTTGAACCGGTCGACCTTGTACCCAAGTTCGATCACCTGAAACCTCTGCCAAATGTAGAGCGTCAAGGCGGCGACGATCAGGCCCGCCGCCAGGAGCGCCTTCAAGGCAAGGCGGCGCCCTCCGCCCGTTCTGAGACCGGACGGACGGGAATCGATCAGCGCATCGGTCCCGACTCTCGCGTTCATCATGCCGTTCCTTTCTGTCCGACGCGCTCGATGACGCGCAGGCGGGCGCTTCGCGCGCGCGGGTTGGACCGGGTCTCCGCTTCGGTCGGACGCGCGGCCCGGCGCGTCACGAGCGAGAACTCGGAGACGCCGCCGCAACGGCAGACGGGAAGCTCGGGGGGACAGACGCACGCGCGGGAGAGTGTCCGGAAGAGGGTCTTGACGATCCGGTCTTCGAGGGAATGGAAGGAGATCACCGCCACGCGCCCTCCGGGAACGATTCTCATGGCCGCGGACCGGACCGCCGGCTCGATCCGGGACAGCTCGTTGTTGACGGCGATCCGGAGGGCCTGAAACGTCCGGGTCGCAGCGTCGATCCCTCCGCGCTTTCCGCCCGCCCGGCGAACGACGTCGGCGAGGCCGGTCGTCGTCTCGATCGGCGCGCGCTCCCGCGCGCGGACGATCTCCCGGACCACCTGCCGCGCCCTCGGCTCCTCGCCGTAACGAAACAGGATGTCCCGGAGTTCCGCCTCCGGGAGGCGGTTGACGAGGTCAGCCGCCGTCGGACCGCCGGATGAAGGGTCCATCCGCATGTCCAGCGGCCCCGCCTTCTGGAAACTGAACCCCCGTTCGGCCGTGTCGATCTGCATGGAGGAAACCCCCAGATCGAAAAGGGCGCCGTCGATCGTCTCCCAGCCCGCCTCATCCAGCGCCTGGGCCAGGTCCGAATAGCACCGCTTGAGGACCCGCGCCCGGCCGCCGAACCGGGCGAGGACCCGGGACGCCGCGGCGACCGCTGAGGGATCGCGGTCCAGGCCCAGCAATTGTCCCCCCGGACCGGACGCGTCGAGGATCGCCTCCGCGTGCCCCCCCGCGCCGACCGTCGCGTCCAGGTATCGTCCCCCATCGCGCGGCCGGAGAAAACCGATCACTTCGTCGAGGAGCACGGGCCGGTGGAGCGGCGCCGCTTTATCCATCGAATCGACGAGACATCCTCAACAGCCTCAAAAACCCAGCTTGGCCAGCGTCTCGGAAATCGCCCGGAACTGGTCGGGAGCGAGCGCCTTGCCCCAGAGGGACGGGTCCCAGATCTCGATCTTTTGCCCCATCCCGACGATGATCACGTCGCGCTTGAGCTGGGCGTATTCCCTGAGCGAGGGCGGAATGAGAACGCGGCCCTGCCGGTCCAGCTCGCACTCGGTGGCCCTGGAATAGACGAAGCGCATGAAGGCCTTCACGTTCGGCTCGGACGATGGAAGGTCGCGGATCTTCTGCTCGATGAGGGACCACTCCTCGAACGGGTAGGCGACGAGGCAGTTGTCGAGGTCGTTCGTCACGACGAGCTTCTCCTCGTAGCGCTCGGCCAGGATCTCGCGAAAACGCGACGGGATCGAGACGCGCCCCTTCGCATCTATCGTGAACTGGAAACTCCCCTTGAACACGAAAGGCCCCTCGCTCAAGTGGACACTTATTCCACTCTATCCCACTTCACTCCACTTGGCGCGGGAGTATAACAAAGCCAAGGTCGATGTCAAGAAAAAAACGATTAAATTTTAAAGAGTTATGGAAGTGGAACGAGGTGGGAGAAGGCGAGGAACGAATCATCCAGATGCAGTGGTTCCGCCGTCCGGGTCCACGACATCTGCCCAGGGGGAAGACGGTTTGACACGGGTCCGCGACTTGACCTATATTCGCCGTCTATTAGGATGTTGAAAAAGTCCATCCATGGCTTTTTCAACACCGACTTGGACGAAGTGAATTCGTCCAAGTCTCACAAATTGCGAGACTTGGAAGGACTCGCAATTTGGCGATCCCTCCGTGGATCGCGCAGCAGGGTGTCTTTCGACACCCTGCTAACCGCCGACACCACCTCCGGAAGCGACAAATGCTCAAGGCTGACGAAGTCCGCCGGGTCCTCTGGGTCACGCTCTTCCTCAATCTCGCCGTCGCCGCGACCAAGATCTCCTATGGGACCGCCTCGCGGACGCAGAGCATGTTCGCGGACGGGTTCCACTCTCTCTTCGACGGAACGTCGAACGTCCTCGGCCTCGTCGGTCTCTGGATCGCCTCCCAGCCGGCCGACGCCAATCATCCCTACGGCCACAAAAAATACGAGACGTTCGCGACGATCGGCATCGCCGTCCTTCTTCTTCTCGCCGGCTACCAAGTCGTCGCGCACGCCCTGGTCTCTCTGTTCCGCCCCGTTCCCCCGCAGATCACGCCGCTCTCGTTCGGCATTATGATCGGGACCCTTCTCGTCAACCTGGGCGTCTCGTCGTACGAAGCCCGCGCGGGAAAACGCCTGAAGAGCGACTTCCTCCTCGCCGACAGCCGGCACACGGCGAGCGACGTCCTCACGTCCCTCGGCGTGATCGCCGCGATGGCGGCCGCCGCGCTCGGCTATCCCATCCTCGATCCGCTCGCCGCCCTCCTCATCGCGGGCGTCATCGTCCGAATGGCCATCCTGGTCGTGAAGGAATCGTCCGACGTCCTCTGCGACGCAACCCGGATCGACACGCGCATGCTGGAGGAGATCGTCGGGAAGGTCGCGGGCGTCCGAAAGGTCCACGACGTGAGGACCCGGGGACGGGCCGACGCCGTCCACGTCGATCTCTCCGTCCACGTCGATCCCAAGATGCCGACGGACGCGGCGCACGACCTGGTCCACCGGATCGAGAACGCCATCCGCGGAGCACTGCCCGAGGTCGCCGAAATCCTCGTCCACGTGGAGCCCGAGGGCCACTGACTCTGGCGATTGGGCGGATGAGCGCTGAATTTCCGACAGATCGACGACCCTTTTTTCAAGTCGGCATCCTTGTTATGCGTTATCATAGCCCCCATGAGTCCGACCGTTTTTCGAGAAAAGGGGTATCGGTTCTTCTTCTTCTCACGCGAGGAGTCGCGGATGCACGTCCACGTCCATTGCGGAGACGGCGAGGCGAAGTTCTGGCTGGAACCGCACATCGAGTTGGCAAACAACTGTCGATTGTCACGGAGCCGGATCAAAGAGGTCGAACAAATTATCGAGGGACGCCACGATGAAATCGAGCGCGCTTGGCACAAACACTTCCCCGGCTGAGGTCACCCACATTTCAAAACATGGCGTGTGGCTCCTGGCGCGCGGCCGCGAGTTTTTTATGTCTCACGAAGATTTCCCGTGGTTCAAGGATGCGCCCGTGGGAAAAATCCTGAACGTTGAAGAGCCGAACCCTGGGCACTTTTACTGGCCGGACTTGGATGTTGACTTGACCGAGGAAATAATCTCGCATCCTGGCCGGTTTCCACTCAAAGCAAAGTAGCGCGCAACCGGAGCATTGTGAAGCCAAAGTGTGGCATGCTTCCATGTGGAGAGACCTTTATCCCATCCAGGCGGAGGGCATCGCGATGAAGTTTGACTTGTACACCGATGCAACGCTGGCGTGCGACCTTCCGGAACATCAACATGTGACCGCCGGATTTCAGACGCACGGGCAGGACTGCCTGCGGGCTCGGGAAGTAGACCTTGAGGGTCTTGTCCTCGTGTTTGAATTGAACGCCGCCGCACATGTGTGTAGTTTACTGTATGCAGATTCCATCTGACTCAACCTAAAGTTCCAGCGGAGTCTGTTTCTCACTTTTCGCTATGCTTGTGCTCACGCCTTTGCAGCCATCTGCGCGTCCAGGGGTATACTGACAATATCGTACGTATATTTACTCTTAGCGCAAAGATACCGGTGTGAGTCGATGCCAAATCCGCTAGAAAATGAATTTCATGAGGCGATGTTGGGCATATATCGCAAGGCGAAAAGCGAAGCGAAATATAATGCCCAGCGCTTTTTGCAAATGGTGGTAGATCATGGCGGCATCGAAGCAGCAAGGATGCTAATCAATTCAGAAACGGTATCAGAAGGCTACACCGCTTTATGGGAAAGGGGGCGTTTGGACCTTACGGTTGAAGCAATGGTGATAGAAACAAAAAAGTATCATTCGTTATTTTCACCC
>CAKKSE010000144.1 GCA_919903025.1 Nitrospiria bacterium
CTAGGCGAAAAAGTTGCGAACACATTCCGCGGAGCCTCATATATCGAATTGACTACCGCCGAGACGACGACTCTTTATCGAGTCTGGGGTGGTTCAGCAAAAGAAATCGGACCTTACTGGACGAGGACTCCTCCATCTGGACCGTTGCAATCCGCAATTGATAGTGCTTTGAATCCTGCATGGGGTAACACGGCGGCGAACGTTACCAGGATCGACGTTCCGGCTGGCGTTCGAATTTACGAAGGCTTCGTTGCTCCGCAAGGCGGGTTAGTCGGCGGGGGTAACCAAGTGTTCATACCCAAGGTTGACCCGGCATGGATAGTCAAGTGAAGCAGTGTCCTTGGGAGTCCATCGACGATTTCGCAAGCCTTGGCGAGTTCAATCGCTTTGTGGCGTGGATGAATGACCAGGTCAAGAATGGTTTGGCTGAGGAAACGTTAGTGACTTCACCCTATATGGGCGCAACAGCTTTTGAAGAAAAATGGTTTAGGCATGTTGCGACTGGTCAGGTTTGGCGCCTAGTCTGGCCTGATGGCCCGTTCCATGGTTTGTTTGAAAGGTTCACTTGAATCATTGCATGAATCTCGCCCAACAAGCCCCGCTTTGCGGGGCTTGTCATGTGATCCTGCCTATCCTTCCTCCCACGGCTTGTTTTCCTGCCCCGCCAGATTGCGGCTGCCGTGCACGACCATCACGATTTCGATGGCATCGGAGCAAAGCCGGTAAATGATGCGGTAGCCCTGATAAATCACTTCGCGGATGCGAATGTTGTCGGCTTCCGGCATGGCCCGGGCGCTGTGCGGAAACTGCGGCAAGTGGCGCGTGGCGTGCAGCAGGCGTTCAACAAAGGGTTGGGCGTAAGCAGGCGAGTCTTGCGCGATGTAATCGCGAATATGCTCAACGTCCAGCAAAGCCCGCCGTGACCAGATCACCTTCACGAGAGGCGCTTGCCCAGTAGCCGTTGTTCCACTTCCTCTTGCGTGTAGGTGCGGCCCTCATCGAGATCGCGAAACCCCTCTTCGAGTTTTTGTCGTACGTACAATGCGTACATGGCATCGTCAAACGTCGCCTGTTCCGGCAGGTGATCGGCGATGTCGTGGATGATTTGCTTGATGGTTTGCATGATGATCTCTCCTCACGAAGCTTGTTGAATCACGGTATCCAGCATTTCCATTACAGACTTCTGCTTGGCCCGTGGTAACTGACTGATTCTCTCGATCTCCTTCTCCAGCGTCGAGGCCGGTCCGCGCTTGCCTTTGGCGGCTTTGGGCGCCTCTTCGAACAGTTCCTCGACCGTAATCTCCAGGGCTCGGGTCAGGGCGGGCAACAGCGCCACCGCGATCCACAGCTTTCCCCCCTCATTGTAAGCCCATTGTCAGCCATGGTCTGTTGCGCGATCCCCAGCATCTCGGCCAGTATGAAGAGAATATTCCGGGTTGAACGGGAAGGCAAGATCAAAGATGTCGGGTCAAAGATGTCGGATTGAGGGGGCTTTGGGAGATGCTCCCGCTCTTTTCCTTCCCGCTCTATCAGGGGCGCTACCACCCAGCCCGGCGATATGATAACGTCTCTCCCCATGGCCGGGCCGCGCTCAGGGCAGTTCCCTCCTTCCATTCCGGGCACGATTGTCCTCGGCCTCGTTTCGCTCCTTGCCCTTCTCGCGTCCTTCGTTCCGCCTGCCCGCGCGAGCCTCCCTTCTGTGGAGGACGTCGTCGCCTGGCAGAGCGCGGACCAGGACGGGAACACCCGCCTCCACCTCCATTTCTTCTGGGCGAAGAGCTGTCCGCACTGCAAGAAGGCCGTCCCTTTTCTCGCTTCGCTTGCGTCCTGGCATCCGTGGCTGACGGTCCATTCCTACGAGCTTTCCGAGAGTCCGGCCAACCGGGATTTGTTCGAGAGGACGCTGGAGCGTCTGGGCCAGCCGCCCACGCCCGTTCCGGCTTTCGTCTTTTGCGGGAGAACCGTGGTCGGCTACCATAACGAGGCGACGTCGGGGGCATCCCTCGAGAAGCAGATTGTTGACTGTTACGGCAGGATTCGGTCAGGACGGCCGATCGGATCAGGCGAGGCAGCGGTCCAGGTTCCGTTCCTTGGGACCGTTGATCCGGGGGCGCTGTCTCTCCCGGTGTTCACGGTCGTCATCGCCGGCCTGGACGCCTTCAACCCCTGCGCCTTCTTCGTCCTCCTTTCGCTTTTGAGCCTCCTTGTCCATGCCCGGAGCAGGCTTCGCATGGCGGTGATCGGCGGGATATTCGTCTTCTTCTCCGGGGCGGTCTACTTCCTCTTCATGGCGGCATGGCTCAACCTCTTCCTGCTGATGGGCAGGACGAACTGGGTCACCGTGATCGCGGGCGCCGTGGCCGTCGCGGTCGCGGGCGTCAACATCAAGGACTACTTCTGGTTCAAGCGGGGCGTGTCCCTTTCAATTCCGGATGGCGCTCAGCCTGGCCTTTTCGCCCGGATGCGCGGACTCGTGAACGCCGCAAGCGTCCCGTCGATGATCGCTGGGACGATTGTCCTGGCGGCCGCGGCGAACTCGTACGAGCTCCTCTGCACGGCCGGGTTCCCCATGGTGTTCACGCGCGTTCTGACGCTCCACAACCTTTCCGCGTCGGGGTACTACGCCTATCTGGTCCTGTACAATGTCGTCTACGTGATTCCCCTTGGCGTGATCGTTCTCCTGTTCACGGCGACGCTCGGGTCCCGCAAGCTTAAGGAGGAGGAGGGGAGGCGGCTCAAGCTCCTCTCTGGGCTTATGATGCTTGGTCTGGGATCGGTCCTCCTGGCCGCCCCTGGACTGCTCGACAATGTGCTGACGGCGCTGGCGATTCTTGCGGTTGCGGTTGCCCTTACCGTCGCGGCGTCCAGGCTTAAGAGGCGCCCTTTGCGGCCTTGACTGGACGGGCGCGGCGTGTCAGGCTTTTATTAGGGGGAGGAGGGGTTCGGCCATGAGTCGATACGTTTTGCGGATCGCTTTTGCGGGACTCGTTTTGCCGGCTCTGCTGGCGGTGGGATCGGCCTTGGCCGCCGAGTACTATCAATGGACGGATGACAAGGGGAACGTTCACATCTCGAATTCCCCGCCGCCTGGGGGGGCGCGAGGGAAGACACAGACGTTCGATCTGACCGATTCCCCCGTGGTTCAAAAGCCCGCGCAAAGTCCCGCAAGGATTTCGCCCGAACCCTCTCAGCCCGCCGGCAGGCCAAAGTTTGGGGCGCGAAACGAGCCCAAAGCGGAGACTCCTGCGATCCTTCTCCCCTATTCCCGCGTCTCTGTGACGATGTACAGCACGACATGGTGCGGCGTCTGCACAAGGGCGCGCAACTACTTCAACGAAATCGGCGTTTCGCTCACGGAGATTGACGTGGAGAAGGACCCCGGCCCGTTCCGGGAAGTCCAGCAGAAATTGGGCCGGAAGACAGGCGTTCCCGTGATCGACATCGAGGGGAAGATCTTTGTGGGATTCTCGAGAGCCACGGTATCGCCCGAAATCGAGAAGCGCCGGATTCCGAAGTTCTGATACCCGTTTGGTGACGTTTCTTGTCACCAAACCACTCGGTATGTGTCTGTTCGTATGCGCCATGCTGTCAGGCGCTTTCCGCGGGGATCGACCCAATACCGCCCTTTTTCCAGAGGATTTCTCCGCTTCGTGAAGAAAAGCGCTCGTTCATTCTCCTGGCATTTCGCTTGCTCCTAACCGGGGCGCGATCATCTCTGCTCAGAGCACACTCCGCGAAAGCGGGGGCCGCAGAGCCGCGACGCTAAGTCCGCCCAGCCGGGGGATAAGCGAGTCGGGCCGCCAGAGATTCCTTCTCTGGCGGCTTTTGTTTTTTTCGCCGCGGGGGGGCAACAACTCGGTCACTGGGAGGGGAAAAATGAGAACCGACGACGCTCTTCGAACGTTCCTCCGCAACGGCGCGGCCCTTGTCATGCTGGTCCTGCTCACGCTCGGCTGTTCGGGGAAGGGGGGGGAGCAACCCGGCAAGTCCCTCCGGCGATGAAGGGTCTTCGGCCGGAAGAGTCGCTGTTTCGGGTCAGGTGGTCGATACGGACAACGCCATTGTGCAGGGCGCGACCGTCGAGGTCCACAGCAATCCGGTTTCGACGACGACGGGGAACGATGGGAAGTGGTCGGTCCACGTCGAACCGGGCGACCACACGATCTACGTCTTCCTGAACGGCGTCGAGGTCTTCAAGGCCACGTTCTCGCTCGGCTCGGACGGGACGATTTCGAACGTGAAGACGCATACGGCCGGACACGCGAGCGCGTCAAGCGGGTCGATGGATGTGAAGCCCGACGCCAAGGTCTGCAGCGAGGCCAAGAAAAAGGCGAGCGTCAATGACACGGAGGCTCCATCGGCGCCGACGGGTCTGTCGGCGACGCCGTATCTCTCGCCGTTCAAGGTGAAGCTCACGTGGAACGCCTCTTCCGACAACGTCGGCGTCGCGGGATACAACGTTTACCGGAACGGTTCGCTGATCGGAACGGCGTCCAAGAGCTTCGCCGGGAAGCCGGGGTCCTCCTCGAAGTCGTACTATGACTATTCGATCAGCCCGAACACGACGTATACGTACGAAGTCGCGGCCTTCGACTCCGCGGGGAACGTTTCCGCCAAGAGCAGTACGGCGACGGCCACGACGGGAGCGCCCGACACCCAGGCCCCAACGGCGCCGTCCGGGCTTTCGGCCACTGTCGTGACGACCCCGAGCAAGAAGGTGAACCTCTCGTGGACAGGCTCCACGGACAACGTGGGCGTCGTCGGATACAAGATCTATCGGAACGGTTCCCTGATCGGGACGTCATCCTCGACGTCGTACACCGATTCGAGCGTGTCGGCGGGAGCGACCTACTCTTACGAGGTCGCGGCATACGACGAGTGCTACAACATCTCGGCTCATTCAAACAGCGCGAGCGCGACGATTCCCTCTTCCTGACGGGCCTCCATCTTGCGGACCTCGAGGCCGCATTCCGGGCGGGCCGTAATGCGGCCTTCTTTTTTCGCTTCCGGATCTTGTGGAATCCCAGGATATCTTCTAGGTTGCCCTCACGCCTTGTCACCCCCACCCTATCCCT
>CAKKSE010000145.1 GCA_919903025.1 Nitrospiria bacterium
GGAGGCGCCATGGAATCCAGAACAAGAATCCGTGAAGCCGTGAGAAAACGCTACGCCGGAATTGCGGCGGGCAAGTCGAAGGGATGCTGCGGGACCGTCGGCCTTGAGAAGCTGGGGTATGGCCGAGAAGAGATGGAGGAGATGCCTTCTTCCGCCGCGATGGGCCTCGGATGCGGAAGCCCCGTTCGATTCGCAGGCCTCAAAGAGGGAGAGACGGTCGTGGACCTCGGCTCCGGCGGAGGGATCGACGCCTTCCTCGCCGCCCGAGAGGTTGGGCCGGCGGGCCGCGTGATCGGCGTGGACATGACGCCGGAGATGATCGCCCGCGCCCGCAATAACGCCGTGCGCGGGAACTTCACGAACGTCGAGTTCCGCCACGGAATCATCGAAAACCTCCCCGTCGACGACTCCTCAGCCGACGTTGTCGTCTCCAACTGCGTAATCAACCTCGTCCCGGACAAGCATGCCGTCTTCCGGGAGGTTTTTCGCGTGCTCAAGCCGGGAGGGCGGTTTATCGTCTCCGACATGGTTTCGTCCTTCGAGCTTCCGGCCCGGGTCCGGAGGCATCCGCGGCTCTGGAGCGCTTGTCTCGGCGGCGCGGTTCCAGAGGAGCGTTACGTGGAAATGGTCCGGACGGCGGGATTCGATCCTGTCGAGATTGTCACGCGGGAAGGGCTCAGGCTCGGCCCGGTTCACAGCGTGACTGTCAAGGCCGTCAAGCCGGAAGGGAGCGGGAAATGAAAGGGGAGAAGAAGAACTTCCTCAGGTTCGAGTACATCGAAGGGGCGTGCGACCGAAAGACGATGGAGCTCGCCCTCCTTTCCGCGGCACTGGCCGGCGGGTGCCGGCACTGAACGAAGTTCCACTTCGCGGGCGCGAAGAAGGCAGGAGCGTCGGAAGGGGAGATCCGGGAAGTCATGGCGGGCGCCATGATGGTCTCCGCCGTCCGGTGCCGGACGTTCGCGACAGAGACGATCGAAGGCCTCCATCTCAGGATGCGGGACGGGGACAAGCATGGATGTCGTCCAAGCCGGACCTGAGGACCTGGAGGCTGTTCTCGCTCTCCTGAGGGGTTCCGCCCTTCCGACGGAAGGCGTTGCGGAGCACTTCTGCGGCTTCCTCGTCGCCCGAGCGGGTGGCGCAGTCGCGGGGTGTGCAGGGCAGGAAGGGTACAGCTCGAACGTCCTTCTCCGATCTCTCGCTGTCGCCCCAGCCTATCGCGGCCGGGGTCTTGGTCGGGCCCTCACGCGCAGGATCATCGAACAGGCAAGAGAAAACGGCGCATCGCGCGTCTATCTTCTCACGGAGACGGCCGGCGATTTCTTTCTCAAGTTCGGGTTCTGCCGAATTCCGCGCGAGAAGGCGGAATCCGCCATCGGCGCGTCAGCCGAGTTTCGCTCGATCTGCTGTCAATCCGCCGCCTGCATGCGGCTCGTCCTCAGGCACCGGCCGCCCGGATGAGACTTCTGTGAGATCCTCCTGCGTCCTCAACGGGCTCACCCAAGGCGCCGGCCGTCGTTGCAGGCGGCCATTGGAAGGGTGTAACAAAAAAATACAGCAAGAACCGATCTCGAAACTCCCCCGGCCTTCGGCCGACCCCCTTTTCCGAAAGGGGTAGACGTTTACGCCCCCTTTTGCAAAGGGGGCGGCATGCGCAAGCCCGCGGGGAATTTGGCGAGGATGAACGATGCTGGATATTTTGAGATAGGTTCAAGCGAGGACGAAGAGAGATATGGCTCGAAACGATCGAGCACATCGCCGTCGCGGTCGTGCGCTTGGCCGACGCGACGGTTGGATCTTCCGGATGAGACTGTCTTGAAGACACCGGTATCATCCCATGCGGTCGAAAAGGCGCGGCTCGATGAAATCCTGAGGGAGCTGAGACGCCTCGCCAATCCCCGCA
>CAKKSE010000146.1 GCA_919903025.1 Nitrospiria bacterium
CCATGCGGCTGGCCCCGATGGCAGTCCCAGCACTTCCGGCTCTGATCCGGGAAATTGGCGACGAACTGCCCGTGGCACCGCAGGCAGTTCTCCATCACCGTCGCGGCCCCGTACCTCTTGATCCGGATCGGGTCGGGGGCCGAGTCGAAGACATAGGCGTATCCGTGATTCAGGCCGTCCCGGACCTTGCCGGCGAGCTTCGTGACGAGGCTTTTCTGGGAAACGTGGCAGTCGGCGCAGACCGCCCAATTCCGGTGGGCGGAGTGCGACCAGTTCTGGTGCTCCTTCTTCATCTGGTGGCAGGAGACGCAGAACTCGGGCGTATCGTTCAGGATGGAAGATCCCTTGACCGTGAGCGGAAGCAGGGGAGTAAAGAGAACGGCGACCAGGGCGACGAACAGCAGGACCTTGAGCGGTTTCCTGAGGGGCTCCTTGAGAACCAGCCCGCTACGAGAGACCTTGACTTCCTTGATGCGCTTTCCGAAGACCATCACACCGCTCCGAGAAAAACGAGTCGCAAGTTTTCCCCAAAGACGCCGTTGTCTTCGGACGATCCGCAGAAGGTTTGCAATGGTCGTGCCGCAAGCGCCTCTCCACGCAACCTGTTGTCAGGACAGCGTGAGCACGGGTCGCTCTCTCCCGCCGACCGCGTTCGTGAAAGACAAAGATGTACGGCAAGCAGTCTCACGCTCGGGAAAACCTTTGTCCCGCATGGAACTTCGCCCGTCCGCGCGGATGCCGCACAGGAATGTCCGTTGCTCCAAATATGTCGTCGCGCATCCTGTGCCGGGAACGATCCCGCGCCCGGTGTGAAAAAGGGGTCCTTCCGGCTTTCCTGTGGGTATCCCCCGCATGTTGTGGTCTCGGGATGTCCGCGTTTTCCCCCCCACCTTGATCCTCCCCCGTCCCGGTCCGGGATCTCCGGACAAGGGGGGAGGAGAGCGTGAGGCGGAAACGCCGCTTTTCCAAGTAGGTGGAGGAAGCCCTCAGAAAACAATCCCCTCCCCCTGGACGGGGGAGCAACTGTGTTGAATGTCAAGATGTCTGAGC
>CAKKSE010000147.1 GCA_919903025.1 Nitrospiria bacterium
CGCTCAGACATCTTGACATTCAACACAGTTGCTCCCCCATCAAGGGGGAGGGGATGATTTTTTGGCGGCCCTTCGCGAATATGTCCGCGGATCCCGATCCCCAGGGATCCGGCGGTCACCCGAAAACCGCCAGTCCACCCATCTCGACTCCCTGGATGCGATGAAGCAGAAGCGCGAGGGCAAACAGCCAGCTCGTATAGAAGAGAGCCCACCCGTACCCCCGGACCATCGAAGAGAACCAGTTCCCTTCGTACTCGCCCTCGGCGTTCACGACTGTCTTGAGCGCCAGGAAGAACACGGTGTAGACAACGAGGCAGAGGAAAGCCAGGACCACCCAGAAGAGCCCCGACGCGACCAGGATGACGACGCCAACGGCGGCCAAGGCAACCGCCGCGACGGCCGCCGCGCCGAGAAGACCCACGAGGCCTTCGACGTCGGGAACGAACGAAAAGAACTCACAGACACCCTCGAGGCAGTCACAGCTTCGCCACCATTCCCTGTCGGAGCGTGGACCCTCGGGAAACTTGAAGTCGTCCTCCATGTGGCAGCCATTGTACAAAAGGACGGTCATCACCGTCCCAAGAACGAGCCACAACCCCGCGGCGAACCATTCGACGCGAACCCACATCGGTTTCATGTCGAGAAGCGGAAACAAGAGACCCAGGACAACAACCGCGCCCGCCACGAGAAACACGACGCTCTTTCCGCTCGTCACTTTTCTCTTGGGTTTGATCTGCATGCCGCTCCCGCCGTCCGCCGAGACGAATGAAAATCAGGTGGTGAACATACCTGAAGGGGGGGGACGAGTTCAAGAACGGGGCTTCGCGGACGGAGCATAGGGGGCAGGCACGGTGTGCCGCCCTACGGGGCCTTTTCGTAGGGCGGGTCACCGAACCCGCCTAAACTCCGGCCTCATGCTCTCCGCCGAAGGCGGATCAAGGGGGGGATGAAAACGCAGACATTCAGGAACCACAACATGCGGGGCATGCCAACGGAATATACGGAGGACCCGGAAAGAGAAGACCGGCTGGAAGGAAACGCTACAGAGAGACGAACGGAGACTGGCTGGGGATTGGCGGCGATGCGTCCCGTCCAGGCTCCACGAGGCGGATCTCCACGCGGCGGTTGGCGGCGCGCCCCTCGTTCGTATCGTTGGACGCGACGGAGCGGTGTTCGCCGTGCCCCTTGGCCGCGAGCGT
Source organism: Nitrospiria bacterium (assembly GCA_919903025.1). GTDB lineage: Bacteria > Nitrospirota > RBG-16-64-22 > RBG-16-64-22 > RBG-16-64-22 > RBG-16-64-22. Next base: position 1,200 of record CAKKSE010000147.1, read on the forward strand.
TCCGGGCGGAACGCCCCGGGCGATCAGGGCCTGAACGACGCTGTTGGCGCGGGCCAGCGAGAGCTCCCAGTTGGAAGGAAAAGCGGCCGTATGGATCGGCGTGTTGTCCGTATGCCCCTCGACGACGATCTCGAATCCCGCGTTCACGATCAGGAAGTCGGCGAGGCGGTCGAGCGCCGGCCGGGCCGGGCCGATGAGCGCCGCCTTCCCGGGATCGAACAGAACCCGCTCGCCGAGCACGATCACGACGCCGTTCGGCTCCGTCCGGACGTGCCCCGCATCTTCGACGAGATCTTTCAGCAGGAGCGTCCGGATCTCCTGGGCCAGAGAGGATGGATCGGTGCGGCCGCCGGCATGTACGGCCGGAAGAGCGCGAGGAACGGAAGGGGGCGGGTGGTCGATCGCCGGCGCGGCCCGCACCGGCTCGGGAGGGATATTCCGATCCTTCCAGCCGTACGGGAGAACGAGGATGACGATGAGGACGACCAGCAACAGCCCCATCAGGTCGGCGTACGTGAGAAACCACGGGTCCTCGGCGTCCTCCTTCCCCTCACGGGAAGAGAAATCGGAAGAAGGGCGGACGGGCCTGAGGCGGGATGGCCGGGGAGCGAGGAACATCGTCAGGCCCTGGCCGGAGCGTATCCGCGGTCTCCGCCCGGCCCCGCCTGCCGGGGCGCCGCCTGCGGCTGACCGTTGCCGCCAGCCGGAGACGCAACCGCCTCCCCGGAGGCCAGGCGGCGGGCGATGAGCTTCGGATTGACGGCCTCGTGGATCATGAGGACGCCGTCAAGGATCGCCTCCATCTCGGAGAGGTCCTCTTCGCTCCGTTCGCGCAGATGGGCCGAGAGCGGCAGGAGAATGAGGTTGGCCAACAGCACGCCGTAAAGGGTCGTGAGCAGGGCCATGGAAACGGCCGGCCCCATCTGTGACGGATCGGCCAGACTGCGGAACATCATGACGAGCCCGATGATCGTGCCCACAAGGCCGAACGCCGGGGCCAGCTTGACGAGCGTCCGGAGGATCCTCTGGTGGCTCTCGAACCGGGCCCTGGATCGGCCGATCTCGGCTGACATCCACTCCTCGATGACGGATCGATCGTACGCGTCGACAACGAGGCCAACGCCGAATTTGAGAAACGGAGACCGGATCGACCTCTCGGCATCCTCAAGCCGGGGGACCCCTCCGACCCGGTAGACAGCGGAGAGGCGCGCAATCTCCTGGGGCGTCGCAAGTCCCGGCTTGTCCGCGAGGACCTCCCCGATCCTTCTAAGAAGATCGGCGATCTTCGACGCCGGGAACGCGAGGCATCCCGCCGCGATCGTCCCGCCGAGAGTGATCAACAGCGAGGGAAGATTCAGGAACCCCCCCACGAGCCCCCCGGCCAAGACAAAAACTCCAACGACCCCGACCCCAAGCAACACCAGAGCGGACCTGCTCATCCTCCGACCCCACTTTGCAAGCGGCAACCACGGCTTTCTGGTGGAGTGAAACCAATCCGCGTGCCAGCGGAGACCGGATGCGGCCGGCGGGAAGGAAGCGGGAATTCAATGGGTTAGGGAGGGCGGAGACGCCCTCCCCGGGACTTTGGTGGGAAGAACTTGCCCTGACAGCCTGGAAGGGGAAAAACCTGCCCCCCTCCCGGACGCGCGAACCGGCTACTTCCCGCGCCGGACTGTTTCCTCGATCTTCCAGGTGAGAAGGACCGTCTTGGTCCCCTTGGCGCCGACCGTCACGCCGGCCTTCTTCGTGACGCCGCGATAAGTCGCGCTCACGTTGTAGGAACCGGGCTTGAGGCTGACGAAGAGCCAGGGGCCCCCATCGGCGGCCGCTTCGAAGACCTTCTTCCCCTTCGACTCGATCTTCACCTGCACGCCCGAGAGGAGGTGCCCCGTCGTCCCGGCGAAGACCAGCTTGAGGGGATAATTCGGCTTGAGCGTCTCGCGCTCGTCTTTCGTCGCGCCGCCGGAGATGTAGGAAATCCCCTCGTACGTCCGGACGGGGACCTCCTCGGCCCGGCCCGACATCGGCGCCGCCAGCAATCCAATGACACACAGGAGGAAAACGGACCAGAGGGCACGTCGGCTCATGGCGGACTCCTTTCGCGGGGTCTACGGATGAATCAGATCGTAGGCATTCGAAGGCCTCTTGTCAACCACCGCAGGCCCTTTCCGGCGGCCGTCCCCGAATGTTCTTGACACGTTTCAGGGCGTTTTGCTAGCGTCCACACGGAAAAGACGAATCGACATGCCCTCGCATCATGTCAACGGAACAGCACGCGCCGCCGCAGGGTCTCCGTTTCATTCGTCTCGCCGAAACCGATCCTATTCGAAGGAGAAACGAGATGTCCGAGATTCAAGCCGATCAAGTTCTCGATTGCAAGGGGCTCTCCTGCCCGCTCCCCGTGGTCAAGACAAAGAAGACGATCGACGGCATGCAGGCCGGCCAAGTCCTCCTCATGCACGCCACGGACCCCGGTTCGGCCAACGACATGACGGCCTGGGCCAAGCGGACGGGCAACGAGATCCTCAAGGTCGACCAAGGCGGCGGAGTCTGGAGCTTCTACATCAAGAAGCTCAAGTAACTTCGCGGACCATTCCACCTGGAGGGTGAAATGCAGACCATCAAGGAGAGCGAGCTGATCGAGCGGCTTCACATCCTGGAAAAGAGCATTTCCACCCTCACCGACGCGGTCGAAAAGGAAGTCCGCGCCCTAGACTTCATCAAGGACCTTGAGAAGGAGATCAAGGCGATCAAGCTCTTCCTCTCGCAGTCCCACCCGGACTTCAAGACCCGCTTCCCGGAGATATTTCGCAAGATCTGAAGCCGGCGATGGCTTTTCCCGTCGGCAAGCTCCCCCTGGATATTCTCCAGCGCCTTCTGGCGGCCCACACGGCCGGCGGCGACCGCGTCGTCGTCGGTCCCCGCGTCGGCGAGGACTGCGCGGTCATCGACATGGGCGCGTCCTTTCTTCTCGCCAAAACCGATCCGATCACGTTCGTCGCCCCCGAGATCGGCCGGTACGCCGTTCAGATCAACGCCAACGACATCGCCACGATGGGGGGCATCCCCCGCTGGTTCCTCGCCACGGTCCTCCTGCCGGAGGGGAAGACGGACGAAGCGCTGGCCGAGGAAATCTTCGCCGAGATCGCGGCCGCCTGCCGGGAGACGGGGATCGCCCTCTGCGGCGGCCACACGGAAATCACCGCGGGTCTCTCCCGGCCGATCGTCGTCGGCCAGATGCTGGGCGAGGTGGAGAGGGACCGGCTCGTCACGAGCGACGGCGCGCGCCCCGGAGACGATCTCATCCTGACGAAAGGGGTCCCGATCGAGGCCGTCTCGATCCTGGCCCGCGAGCGCGGGGCGGCGATCGAAGCCCGGTTCGGGGCTGAATTCCTCTCCCGCTGCCGCGACTACGTCCGCCGGCCGGGCCTCTCCGTCGTTCCGGACGCCCGGATCGCCGTCGAGACGGGCGGCGTCCACGCGATGCACGACCCGACGGAAGGGGGAGCGGCCTCCGGCCTCGTGGAGCTGGGCCTCGCCTCGAACGTCGGCCTCGTTGTTTGGAAGGAGGAAATCCCCGTCACGCCCGAAGGAAAACAAGTGTGCGACCTTTTCGGGATCGACCCCCTGGCCTCGATCGCCTCCGGAGCGCTTCTCGTCGCCTGTAATTCGGCTTCGACGGACCGGATCCTCTCTGCGCTCGGGTCCCGCGGCATTCCGGCCGCCCGCATCGGCCGCGTTCTTCCCAAAGGCGATGGACTCTGGATCGAAGAGGCTGGGAAACGCGCGCCCCTGGCCCCTCCGGACCGCGACGAAATCGCCCGCCTTTTCGCCCCATGAGCCTTCACCTGCCCACGTTCCAGGAGTTCAAGGAGGCTCTCGCCCACCAGCGGGAGATGATCCTGGCGGAAGTCGCGGAGGTAAAGGACCTCATGCGTCTTCTCATGAAGGAGCGGAATCACGGGAAATGGGAGGAAGAGGATCTTGCGGCCATCAAGGCCCACTTCATCCACCTGGCCAAGACGATCCCCGCCCTGGCCGTCGTCCTCGCCCCTGGCGGACTGATCCTCCTGCCGATCCTGGCGGAGATCCTCGACCGGCGGAAGAACAGACGTCCCCCGCCTCCTGCCGGTTGAATCGTCAGGCCGGGACGGGGCTCCCGTGCTTCTCCTCCCACGCATACGTCTCAGGCGTGAAGTACGAGACGCGGACCTTCTTGTACTCGCGGGTGGAATAGAGGGCTTTCATCTCGCGGATGCCGGTCTTCTCGGCGATCGATTCGAGGATGGCGGTGCACTCGTCCACGTTCCGGCCGTGGACCATCGTGAAGACGTTGTACGGCCAGTCGGGGTAGGTGGGGCGCAGGTAACAGTGGGAGACGGCGGCGAACCCCGCCATCGTCACGCCGACTTCCTCGACGCGTTCCGGAGGAACGGCCCATATCCCCATGGCGTTCGCCTTGAAGCCGGCGGCCCGGTGGTGGAGAACGGCCGCGACCCGCCTCAGCTGTCGGCGTTCGCTGAAGCGGCGGGCGGCGTCGAGAAAGGCGTCCAGGGAGAGCCCGGCCGCCTTGGCCAGGCCGTCGTACGGGCGAGGGACGATCGGGAAGTCCTTCTGGATGACGCGGATCACCCGGATCTCCTCCTCCGTGATCGGGGTCTTGAGCGACTCCGTTCTCTCTTTGTCCGTGTAGGCCGGGATCTCCGTCTGGTTCGCGGGATCGCCTTCCCCAGTCATGTCGAGTTTCACGCCGATCTTGAAGAGTCGGAGGGTGGGCAGGAGGCGGATCGATTCCGCCCCGGCGAGATCCCCCAGCCGCTCCACGGTCCTCTCAAGGCCCAAGCGGCTGTCGGGCGGAACGGCGATCGTGAACCAGAGGTTGAAGGCGTCGTTCCGCCGGTAGTTGTGAGAGACGCCTGGATGCTCGTTGATGACGGCCGCGGCCTCTTCCAGCCTCTCCGCCGGGATGCGGGCCGCCACGAGAGAGGAGGCGTACCCAAGGGCCCTCGTGTCGAAGATCGCCGAGATCTGGCGGATGATCTTTTCCGTCTTCAGTCTGCCGATCCGCTCCAGAACGTCCGCTTCGGAGATCCCGAGATCTTTCCCGATCGCCGCGAACGGCTGGGGAACGAGCGGAACGTCCGCCTGGATGAGATTGAGAAGCTTCCTGTCGGTTTCGTCCATCTTGCTCATGGTTAAAGGAAGTATAGAATGCGCGTTCGGAACTTGTAAAGCGAAGCTCGAAATAGGCTAGTGCGGGAAGGCGCGCGATTGCCGCTCGCGCGTAAATCGTGTGAGTCTGCCCGGGCGGGTCGGCTCAGGAAACGATCTTCTCGGACGACAGCGGGGACGTTCTCCCAACCATCTCCGGGGAGCCGGCCGGAAGAAAGACCGTGAAAGTCGAGCCCTTGTCCGTCTCGGATTCGACCGTGATCTTCCCGCCGTGCGCCTCGACCGCCAGCTTGCAGAAAGCGAGCCCCAGCCCGATTCCGCCCCGGGAGGGGGCGGTGGAATAGAACTTGTCGAATATCCGCAACTGGTTCTCCGGCGAAATTCCGTACCCCTGGTCGCTCACGGAGACCTTCACGGCGGGCCCCCTCAAGTACTCGTCCTTCTCGACGACATCCGTCGAGAGGAAGATGTCCTTTCCACTCAGACTGAACTTCACGGCGTTGCTGACCAGGTTGATCAGGATCCGCCGAACCATCTGCCGGTCTCCATGGACAACGGTCTCGCTATCCAGCGGAATAAACTGGACCCTCAGGTCCTTGGCGCGCGCCATGAGGGTAGTGTCCTTCAGGACTTCGCCCACCACGTCGGCGATCCGCCAATGCTCCCATGAAAGGGGAACGTGCCCGCCCTCGAGCCTCGACACGTCCAGGATGTTGGCGATGATCTCGTTCAGGAAGAAGAGCGAGGACTGCATTCCGTTCAGCCATTTCGTGGTGTTCTCGTCGTGACCTTGCTGTCCGGCCAGCAGTTCGAGATATCCTCCCAAGGCAACGGCCGGGTTCTTGAGGTCATGGACGAGCATCTGGGTGAGGCTTTCTTTCAGATTCGCCAGTTCTGCCGCCTGGCGCTCCAGCGCCTTTCGCTGGGTGATGTCTCGGACGACGCCCTGCCGCCCGATGGGACGGCCGCCCTCGTACCAGGTCGACGTCGACAGCTCGATGATCTTGGTCGAGCCGTCCTTCCGCAGGAGCTCCAGTTCGTAGCGGATCCGGGGAAGCTCGCCCGCCATTCCCTTTGCGAAATTGGCCTTCGCAATCTCGCGCGAAGCCGGCGTCAGGACGGAGGCGAAGTGCTTTCCGATCAGCTCTTCGGGCTTGTAGCCGGTCAGGTCCTCGGAAAGGGGGTTGAGGTAGGTGAACCGCCCTTGCGCGTCGAGGTGATAGATCGTGTCGTCGCTGTTTTCGATCAGGTTCTGGTAGAGCGCCTCCAACTGCCTCTGCCTGCGGGCCCACGACACGTCCCGAAACGTGCTCCAATACCCGATGAGCGTCTTTTCCTTGAAGACCTTCGAAATGTAGACCTCAACGGAGACGATCTGCCCGTCGGGCTTGAGAATGTCCCGCTCGAAACGAAACGAAACGTCGCCGCCCGCCGCGAGGCGCTGGAAGTTCTCGTGTTCTTCCACCCTCGACTCGGGCGTATAGACGGAAAGGATGAGCTTTCCCGCCACGTCCCCCGCCTTCCATCCGGTGATTCTTTCGGCGGCCGGATTCCAGTAGAGAACGCGCCCTTGCGGTTCGAGGAAGCAGATCCCGCTGTCGCCCTCCTCGACGACCTGCTTGAGGAATTCCATGTATTGCATAGCCTGATGTCCTTCTCCGCGACGGATGGGCGAAAAGCTTGCTTGACCCCGCTCCCTGGCGACTGGCGGACCAGAAAGAGATGGGGGGCGGAAAAAGGCCCGCGCTCCGAAAACGGCCCGCGAGCCCACGACCAGCCCCTGAACTCCGGGTAAACGCTTACCACAAATGGGCGGCTGGATCAAGCGCGGGCCCGGCCTGTTTCACCCCCCACTTTAATCCTCCCCCGCAAGGGGGGAGGAGAGCGTAGGGCAGAAACGCCTCATTTCAGGACAGGACGACGCGCACATCGGCAATCATCGGCGGCGCGTCCGGATAGGCCAGGAGGGGGTTGAACTCGATCTCGGCGACGTCCTCGAAGGCCGTCAGCAGGTCGCCGAGACGGCAGATCGTTCCCGCAACCGCGTTCGCGTCGACCGGCGGCGAGCCGCGAAATCCCTTGAGCAGTTCCGCCCCGCGAATCTCTTGGATCATCTCCAGCGCCTCCTCCTTCGCCAGTGGGGCGAGGCGGAACGCGACGTCCTTCAGGGCCTCGGCGAAGACCCCGCCCAACCCGAACATCACGACCGGGCCGAACTGCGGATCGCGGATCCCCCCGACGATCAGCTCCAGTCCCGGGTCCGCCATCTGCTCGACGAGAACGCCGTGAATCCGGGCGTCCGGCGCCCGGCGCGCGACGGTTTCCATCATCTCACCGTACGAGCGGCGGACGTCCTCGCTCGTCTTCTGACCGAGCCGGACCCCGCCCGCGTCCGTCTTGTGGGGGATATCGGGAGAAAGGACCTTGAGCGCGACGGAATAGGTGAGCGTGTTGGCCGCCCGAACGGCCTCGTCGGCGTCCTGCGCCGTGAAGTGGTCCGGGGCGGAAAAGCCGAGGACATGGACGAAGTCCTTGGCCTCGTCTTCGAGCATGGCGCTCCGGCCGGCTTCGCGGACGTCGCGGATGGCGGCCCGGGCCTCTTCCTCGCCGTCGAACGGAGAGACGGAAGGGAGCGGCCGCGCCGGCCGGGAGACGATCTCTCCTCTCGCGGCAAGCGCGGCGAGGGCCTGGGCCGCCCGCTCGGGCGAAGGATAGACGGGGACCCGGCGCGATTCCCAGATCCGCTTGGCGTACTGGGTAAACGCGCCGCCGACGGAAACCGCGACGACCGGTCTCCCCCCTTCCGCCCGAGCCAGGGCCAGGACGTCGGCCATCTTCTCCGTGACCCTCTTCACGCCCGTGAGCGCGATGACGAGAGCAGCGTCGTATGCCCCGCTCGAAAGGAGGGGACCGATGACGCGGCTGTAGTCCTCGTCGCACGTGCTTCCCGTCAGGTCGAAGGGGTTTGCAACCGTGTAGAAAGGGGGGAAGACCGCCTTGAAACGCCTTTCCTGCTGATCGGTCAGCGGCGGCAGTGTCAGTCCCCGCTCCAGGAGGGCATCGGCGGCGGCGACCCCGAACCCTCCGCCGTTCGTGACGACAAGGATACGCCTTCCCCCGGCCGGCTCGGACCATGCGAACGCCTTCGCGGCATCCACAAACTCCTCGAACGTCCCGACCTCGATCACTCCGGCCTTTCGGAACGCCGCGCGGTAGGTCTCGTAGCGCCCGACGATCGCGCCGGTGTGCGAGCGGGCCGCCGCGACGGCCGCGCCCCGCTTCCCCGCCTTGAACGCGATGACCGGCTTCTTCCGGGAAGCGCGCGAAGCCGCCTCCACGAACCGCCCTCCCTCTTCGACGGACTCCAGGTAGAGCGCGATGACGCCCGTCTCCGGGTCGTCCGCCATGTAGTCGATGAGATCGATTTCGGAAACGTCCACCCGGTTCCCGAAGTTCACGGCCCTTGCGATCCCGATCCCTTCGTGGGCGGCCAGATCGATGAGGCACGACATGAACGCGCCGCTCTGGGAGACGACGGAAACGGACCCTCGCCCCCCCCGCTGGATTCGGTCCCGGGGAACGAAGAGCGTGTCGATGCCCGTCGAGGGCGAATAAACCCCCAGGCAGTTGGGGCCGATGACGCGCATCCAATTCTCCCGGGCGATCGCGCGGACGTCATCTTCCAGCCGTGCGCCTTCCTCCCCCGATTCCGAGAACCCCGCCGAGACGATGATCGCGTGGCGGATCCCGGCCGCCGCGTGCTCGCGCAGGATCGCGGGAACGGTGGGCGCGGGTGTCGCGATGATGGAAAGCTCGGGCTTCGCGGGAAGGCTTAGAACGGAGGGCCAGCAGGGAACGCCGCCCACCGTCGCGTGCCGCGGGTTGACGGGGTAGACCGGCTTCTCGAACCCGCCCGCCTTGAGCCCCTGGAAGATGATCCCGGCCAGATTGTCAGGATCGTCCGAGGCTCCGACGACGGCGATGGAAGATGGGTTGAAAAAGGCGTCGAGTGTCATGAGCGGGACCTTGAGTTCGGAGTTCGGAGTTCAGAGTTCGGAGTTCGGAGTCCGGAGCTCGGACCTCTGTGCCTTTGTGCCTCTGCCCCTTTGTGCCTTCCGTGTCGCTGGACCTTGGACATTGAACGCCGAGGTCTGACTCCTGAAGCCTAAAGCCAGAAGTTCTCTTACGAGGACAACGCCTCGACCAGCTTCTTCCCGAACGCGGCGGCAGACTCAGGACCGTCGGCCGTGACGATCCGCCCGTCCCGGACGACGCCGGCCTTCCTGTACCTCGCCCCCTTCCCCTCGATCTGGCCCGACTCGGAAGGCCAGACCGTCGCCTCCTTTCCCTTGAGGAGCCCCGCGTTCGCAAGGGTCACGGGCGCGATACAGATCGCCGAGACGATCTTCCCCGCCTTGTCGGCCTCGCGGGCGAGGCCGTGGGCCTTCGGGTCCTGCCAGTACTCCTGGGCGCCGTTCCCGCCCACGAATACAACGGCGTCGCAGTCGTCCGCTTTCACATCGGTGTAGAGGACGTCGGGCTTCACCTGCATCCCAAGCATCCCCTTGCAGACGTTCATGGAAGATGACGCCACGATGACCTGGGCGCCCGCGTCCTCCAGAACCTTCCGTGGCTCCCGGTACTCCTCGTCCCGGAAGTCCTTATGGGCAATGATCATCAAGACCTTCTTTCCGGCAAGCGGCTTCATGGCGGCCTCCCTTCCCCTTCCGATTTGCCCGTCCCTTTCTTCACCCCCACCCTGTCCCTTGTATCTTGTCCAAGGGGACCGGGTCATAGACA
>CAKKSE010000148.1 GCA_919903025.1 Nitrospiria bacterium
GCCGGCCGCAACCCTCAATCCCTTCCTTCCCTTACCCCCTACCCCCTAATCCCTATCCCCGTTCTTCTTCTGCCCTTTCCTTCCCCTAGCCCCTACCCCCTAATCCCGTTCTCTTTCTGTCTGCTCGATACACGTAAGCCAGGACCTCCGCCACCGTCTGGTACAGGGCGGCGGGAATCTCCCGCCCGATCTCGACAAGCTTGTGAAGCGTCCGGGCGAGGGGCGCGTTCTCCACGACCGGCACGCCGGCGGCGCGGGCCGTCTCGCGGATCCGCTCCGCGATCAGCCCCGCCCCCTTCGCTACGACGGTCGGCGCGCGCATCTCTCCCGCCTTGTACTGGAGCGCGACGGCGAAGTGCGTCGGGTTGGTGATGACGACGTCGGCCTTCGGAACCTGGGACATCATCCGCCGCCGGGCCGCCTGCATCTGGAGCGAGCGGATCCGGCTCCGGATCAGCGGGTCCCCTTCCTGCTGGCGGTGCTCGTCCTTGACCTCCTGCTTCGTCATCCGGAGGTTCTTCTCGTAGTCGAACCGCTGGTAGGCGTAGTCGAGCGCCGCAAGAACAATGAGAACGAGCGAGCAGGCGCCCAGGATCCTGAGCGTCACCCGGAGAAAGAAGAACGCGACTGTCGCCGCGTCCGACTGAACCAGGCCGGTCAGCTCCGGAACGAGCCCCCGGACGGAGAGGTAGGCCGCGTACGAAAGGACGAAGATCTTCACGATCGATTTCGCGAGTTCCACGGCCGCCGTAAGGGAGACCAGCCTCTTGAACCCGGCGATCGGGTTGATTCTGCTCCCCTTCGGAGCCAGCGGCTCGCCCGTCCACAGAAAGCCGACCTGGGCGACGTTCGCCGTGACGCCCGCCAGCAGGGCGGCGCCGAGGAGCGGCGCGAGGATCAGACCCACCTGGGACGTCGTTGCGATCAGCATCTCGTGAAGCGACCGCGTCGTGAGGGAGACGACGCCGGCGCCGTCGAGGATCCGCCGGGTGAGGTCCGCCATTCCCGAGCCGAGGCCGGTCGCGCCCGTGGCGAGGACGAGAAAGGAGGCGATGAGAACAGCCACGGAGCCGACTTCCCTGCTCCTCGCGACCTGCCCCTTCTGCCGCGCTTCGGAGCGCCGTTTGCCGGTCGCTCGTTCGGTTTTTTGATCGCGATCTTCAGCCATTGAGTCCTAACCCCAAGTCGCAGTCAGCAGTCAGCTTTCAGCACTCAGCTTTAGGCCGTAAGCCGACCGCTGAACGCTGACTGCTGAGAGCTTCCCCGCTTCTCCATTCACCGATTCACCGCTTCACCGATTCACCCATTCACCGCTTCACCGACTCTAGGATCGCCATGCTGTCGCGCAAGGCGCCCATCAAGGCGGCCTCCACGACCGGCCCGAAGAACGGGAGAGTCGCGCCGAGGACGACGAGCCCCAGGGCGATCGTGATTGGAAATCCCACGATCAGAAGGTTGATCTGCGGCACCGTCCGCGCCACGACGCCCAGCACCACGTTCGCGAGGAAGATGGCAGCCACGACGGGAGCGGAGAGCTTGAGTCCCAGTCGGAAGATCTCCCCGCCCGCCTGGACCAGGTCGCCCGCGATCCCGGAAGAAAGACCGGCCCCCAGAAGAGGAAGGCTCTTGAACGAATGGCCCACGAGCCGGAGGAACTCGTGATGGGCGTTGGTCCCCAGGAACAGCAGGAACGCGAAGAGCATCTGGAGCTGGCCGACGAGCGACACCTGGGCGTTGTTCTGCGGGTCGATCGCGCTCACGATCCCGAACCCCATGTTGAACCCCATGAGCGTTCCGGACAGCTCGATCCCGGCGAAGACCGCGCGGACCATGAGTCCCAGCGCCGCGCCGACGAGGACCTCGCCGAGCAATCCGACGACAACCGCCGCGGGCTCCGACATGAACCCATGCGGCAGGGGCGGAACGGCCGGAAAGAGGACGACAGCCATAGCCAAGGCAAGACCCGCCTTGATCCTGACGGGGACCGAGCGCGCGCCCAGGAGGGGAATGGCCGCGATCAGGATCGACACCCGCGCGAAGATCAGCCCGAACCGGAGAAACCCCTCGATCGGAAGCGTCAGAGAGATCATCGTGTCGGCGCCTTCACCGGATCATGGCCGGAAGGTTCTGAAAGACCTGCGCCGTGTACGACACGAGCGTCTCGGTCATCCAGGGGAAGAAGAACAGGAGCGCCGCGGCCACGGCCAGGATCTTCGGGATGAAGGTGAGGGTCATCTCGTTTATCTGGGTAACAGCCTGGAAGATGCTGATGGCAAGCCCCACGACCAGGGAGAGAAGGAGCATCGGCGCCGAGACTAGGAGCGTCGTCGTGAGCGCCCGCTGACCGATGTCGAGGACCATCTCCGGCGTCATTCGTGTCTCCGCCGCGGTCTCACGCGAAGCTCCGGACGAGCGTCCCGACGTGGAGGGCCCACCAGTCCACCAGGACAAACAGCATCAGCTTGAACGGAAGAGAGATCACTATCGGCGGCAGCATCATCATTCCCATCGACAGGAGAACGGACGCCACGACCATGTCCAGGATCAGAAACGGGATGTAGATCATGAACCCGATCTGAAAAGCCGTCTTCAGCTCGCTCACGATGAAGGCGGGGATGACGACGCGGATCGGAAGATCGGCCTCCGTCGACGGGACGGAAATGTTCGCCATCTCCACGAACAGGAGAAGGTCTTTCTCCCTCGTCTGCCTCAGCATGAACTCCTTGAGCGGGCCGGCCGCGGCGATGAGAGCCTGCTCCTGGCTCATCTCTTTTTTCAAATACGGCTGGAGGGCCGTCTGGTTCACCGTCTCCCACACCGGCCCCATGATGAAGATCGTCAGGAAAAGCGCCAGGCCGACCAGGACCTGGGTGGGGGGAGACTGCTGGGTTCCCAGCGCCTGCCGGAGAAATCCCAGGACGACGACGATCCGGGTGAACGACGTCATGAGAATCACGAACGCGGGGGCGAGCGTCAGAGCGGTCAGGAGAAGGAGGATCTGGACGGTCACCGCCAGGTTCGCCCCGCCGGTCGGCGCCAGCGGGAGCGTCCCGCCGGGCGCCGGCGGCGGCGCCGCCCCGGCCTGTCCGGCCGTGACGGCCAGAAGAAGAATGGCGGCGGGGATGAGGGCCTTTCCCGGCGTTCTCGCCTGGCTCATCGCCTCCCTCCCTCGCCGCCCATCGCCCCCCGCCCGACCAGATTCACTCTTTCCTGAATGCCGGCCAGGGCCGCTTCGAGGGCGTCGTCCGGGGAAGAGGCAGTGCCCGCGCGCGTTGTTCCGTCACCGTGGTCGTCACGGCGGCCGCCGCGCCGGACGGACCGGCCGAGGATCTTGCCAAAGAGATCGTTGCTTTTCGTCTGCGGAGGCGTTTCCCGGCGCGGAGACGGATCGTGACGAACGTCGGCCTGCGGGACCGGTCCGTCCTCGACGCGCGAGAGGAGCTGGACTTCTCCGGGCGTGACGCCCAGGACGAGCGTCTCGCCGCCGACTTCCACGACGGCGACCGACACCTTGGGCCCCAGTCCATGCCTTGCGACCACGCGGATTCCCGGCCCCGATCGGGCGGCCGTCCCGTTCGAGAGGACCCGCTTCGCTCCGTAGGCGAGGGCGGCCAGAAGGGCCAAGACGAGCGCCAGGCCCGAACCCATTTTGATCAGGGCCCGGCCGAAGTCGGGCGGACCCGCGCCCGCCGCCGGCTCTTTCGCCGTCCCCTTGTCTTCGCTCGGGCGGGTGCCGAACGCGCCGCGCTTGTCTCCGGCCGCGCTCGCGGATGAAGCGGGCAAAAGCCCCTCCGGAACGGAGAGCGATCGGGTGTCGACGGCAGGCAGGACCACGGCCCCGGCTGGCCCCCCGGCTGGCCGGGGCTGGACATCGGCAACCCTCGATGCCGCCGGCTCTTCCCCCGCCTTTGGATACGGGAAGTCGATCAGGAGCCGGCCCTTCTTCGCGTGGACGCTTCCGCGACCAATGAGCCGCCGCCCTTCGGGCGTCAGCAGGAGGCGGACGCGCGCGATCTCGTCCTCGTATTGGTAGACGAAGACCTGCCGGACGAACGGCGAGTCCACGTCGATCGTCCGCTTCGGCGGATGCACGATCACGCCGGGAAGCTCGATCTGGATTCGATCCTCTCTGTAGTCGATCTCGGGAAGCGGCTGGCCCACCGGCCGGCGGAAATGGAGAAAGACGCCCAAGGCGGATTCGGCCGGCTGGACCGACACGTCATCCAGGTGGTTGACCCCGCCCCCGGCCCACGCCTCCCCGCCGATCATCCATCCCGCGAGTATCGTCCCAACCAGCGCCAGAAGCCTTGTTCCGTTCTTCTTGTCTCTTCGATTCACCGATTCACTCACCAGCCGTAGGCAGTCGGCTTTCAGCTTTCAGCCCCAAGCTGACCGCTGAACGCTGATTGCTGAATGCTTCCCCGTTTCACCGATTCACCCATTCACCTATTCACCGTTTCACCTATTCACCGACTCACCGTCACGCAAGCTGTTTGATTCTTTCGATCGGGCTCACGATGTCCGTCAGGCGGATCCCGAACTTCTCGTTCACGACGACGACCTCTCCGCGGGCCACCAGTTTCTCGTTCACGTAGACCTCCATCGGCTCCCCCGCGAGCTTGTCGAGCTCGATCACCGAGCCCTGGCCGAGCTGGATCAGATCCTTGATCACCATTCGGGTCCGGCCGATCTCCACCGACACGTGGAGAGGGAGGTCGAGGACGAAGTCGAGATTCCCCGGCGCGCCGGCCGCCTCCGCGGAAGGGGCGATCGGCGCGAACGCCGCCGGCCGAAGCTGGGGCTGGGGGGACTTGGGGGCCTCGGCTGCGGGCGGCGCGGGGCTTTCCGAAACCTGGGCCTCCCAGGCCGCGGCCATGTCTTTTTCCTTGTCGCTCACCGATTCACTCGCCATCGTCCGCCCCCTTTGCCGCGAATTCCGCAATTTTCAGCGCGTAGTTTCCCCGGACGATGCCCGGATGCGCCCGCCACTTGGTGACTCCCTGGACATCGACCTCCATCGGCATGCCCACTTCCCGGTCCAGCGTGATGACGTCGCCCACGCGCAGATCAGTGACCTCTCGGACCGTCAGACGCGCCCCGCCAAGCCGCGCGCGGATGGCCACGGGAACGTCGACGAGCCGGCGTCGGAGGAGCTGCATCCACCGCGTGTCCACATCGAGCTGATCGCTCTGGAACCCGGCGTACAGCTTGTCCTTGATCGGCTCGACCGTGGAGTAGGGAATCATCAGACTGAAGGTCCCCAGAGAGTTCTCCAGCTCGAGCTCGTAGGTCACGACGATGACGACCTCCGTCGGCACGACGATCGTGGCGAACTGGGGATTGATCTCCGAGCGCGTGTGGACCATCTTCACCTCGTGGACCGGCTTCCACGCCCTATCCAGGTCGTCCAGAATCATCGTGAGCGTCTTCTTGATGATCCGCTGCTCGATCGCCGTGAAGTCGCGTCCTTCCACTTTCATGTGAGTCTGCCCGAATCCGCCGAAGAAATTGTCGACGAGGGAAAAAACGAGCCGGGCGTCGACGACGAGGATGACGAATCCGCGCAAGGGCTCCATCCGACAGATGTTGATGCTCGTCGGAACGGGGACCGTCTTCATGAACTCCCCGAACTTCATCATCTCGATCCCCTTGACGTTCACGTCGATCACTTTCCGGAGGGCGGAGGAGAGGGTGACGCGGAAGATGCGCGAGAACCTCTCGTTGACGATCTCGAGTGTCGGCATCCGCCCCCGGATGACCCGCTCGTGGCTCGCCAGATCGTACTGACGGACGCCGGACTTGTCGGCTTCCTCGGTCTTTTCCGTCTCGATCTTGCCGGACGAGACGCCGCGAAGCAGCGCGTCGACTTCTTCTTGGGAGAGAATGTTGGCCATCGCCTTACCGATTCACCGATTCACCGATTCACCGTCTCTCGCTCACTGGATCACAAAATCCGTGAAGTAGACCGACTTGGCCTTTCCATGGGCGAGGAGTTGGTCGATCCGGGCGATGATCTCCGACCTCAGCTGGCTCTTTCCCTGGGCCGAGGATATCTGTTCGTACGTTTTGCTGGAGAGGAGCGTGAGGAGGGAGTCGCGGATCTGCGGCACGCGGACCTCCGCTTCCTGCTTCGCGGACGGAGAAGAAAGCTCGACGTGCATGGCGATCTTGAGGTAGCGGGTCCCCTGGTCGTCGGCCAGATTGATGATGAACGGCTCCAAGGGGAACATCTCGCCCGCCAGCTTCTTGGCTTCCTCGGGGGTGAGCTTCGCGTCCGGCTTCTTGGCCGGCTTCTCCGGCGCCGCCTGCGCCGCGCCGCCTTCTTCGCCCTTCGGGTGGGAGAAGAACTTCACGTAGGCGAATGCCCCGCCCCCGCCCAGAACAAGGACCAGGACGGCCGAGATGATGATCCACTTGAGCGCCCCCCCCTTCTTCTTGGGGGCCTCCTCGCCCTCTTTCTTCTCGTCTTCCTTTTCCTTCTCGGCCACGCCCCTGTCCTCCATTTGACGATCCGTTGAGCAACAAGGGTAAGAGCAACCGCGGTGCCACGGCAGTCCAGCGTCAAGAAAACAGAAAACCTTGATTGTTCAATCGGTTGCATATCGCAGACGAGAGGGATGGAGAGAGGGGCAAAGGCGCGTCCGTCATAAGATTGACTGGCCGTCGGTGGAGCCGTGACGAGGGGAGAAGAGTTTCGAGTTTCGAGTTTGGAGAGTGGAGTGGGAGCGCGAGGGAGTCGCGAAAAAAAGGCCTCAGACCCGGGCCTCGGGGATTGTCCCCGAAGCCCGAAGCCTGAGGCCGGAGAGGGAAGCCGCTCCCTTACCGCTTCAGATTCACGAGCTCGTTCAGAAGTTCATCCGTCGTCGTGATGATTCGGGAGTTGGCCTGGAAGCCCCGCTGGAACGTGATCATCTTCACGAACTCCGCCGCGAGATCGGTGTTCGACAGCTCCAGGGAGTGGGACAGGACCCGGCCCTTCCCGCCCGTCATCGGCGCCGAGACGATCGGCTGGCCCGAATCGCTCGACTCGGCGTAGAGGTTCTTTCCCATCTTCGTGAGGTAGACGGGAGCCTGGAACGTGGCGAGAGCCACCTGGCCCAGCGTCTCCGTCTGGCCGTTGGAGAAGAGGCCGGTGATGATTCCGTCCTGACCGATCGAAATGGACGAGAGCGACCCGGAAGACGAACCGTTCTGGGTCAGGTAGGTCGTCGCCGAGGGCGCCCCGTACTGCGTGAAGTCCGAGAAATCGACGGCCACCGACTGGGGCGAGGTGGCGCCATTCGTGAGAGTAAATGCGAGCGTCTGCGACCCGCCCGCTGTCACGGCCCCGGCCGCGCTGAACGTCATGGCCGTCCCGGCCGTTCCGCCCGCCGGCAAACCGTCGACCTGGTAGTAGGTCGCCCAGGCGTTGGCCGCGGTCTTCCGGAAGTAGTAGGTCACCGCGTGCGACGTCCCGAGGGAGTCGTAGACGGTCAAGCCCGTCGAGAAGTTGTAGGTCGAGGGGTCCGAAGGACTGAAGGCGGCGGCCGGAACCGACGCGGCCGCGTCGAGGTTCGCGTCCACGCGGGCGGTCGAGGTCGGCGTCGGCGTGGTCGAGACGGTCGTCAACTGCATGTCCCCGATCGTCCCGGTCAGCGACCCGGTCGCGGAAACCGTGTACCCCTGGAGCTTCGCGCCCTCCGGCGTCACGATGTAGCCGTCCTTGTCGGTCCGGAACTGGCCCGCCCGCGTGTAGAACGTCCCCGTCGTATCCTGGACGAGGAAGAAACCGTTCCCGTCGATCCCCATGTCGAGGACGGAGTCCGTCGTCTCGAACGAGCCCTGCGTGAACTGGGGAGTCACGGCCGAGAGGTTGACGCCGCGGCCGATCTGCCCGCCGCCCGACGCGCCGCCGCCGATCGTCTGGGAGAGAATGTCGGAAAAAGCGACCGTCGAGCCCTTGTACCCGACCGTGTTGGAGTTGGCGATGTTGTCGCCGACCACCGACAGGGCAGACCCGTTGGCGTTGAGCCCCGAAACACCCGAAAACAATGAAGTCAAGATGGCCATGGTGAATCCTCCTCTATCGCGATCAGAACAAACTGCTCAGGTTCGCCGACTCGCCGGAAGTCTCGGGCGCGGGCGCCGCTTCCGTCACCTGCCCGAGCGGAATCTTGCGCCCGCCCACGCTCAGGTAGGCCCCGCTCTCGTCGTATTCAACGGCCGTGACGATCCCGGCGGACTCGGTCGTGGCCGTCACGGACTTCCCGCCGGCGTCCATGCCGCCCACCGTGTACCGGTACTCGCCCGCGGACACGGCGGTTCCGGCGTCATTGCGTCCGTCCCACGTCACGCGGTGGCTCCCCGCCGGGCGGATTCCCTCGTCGATCTTCCGCACGGGCCGTCCGTCCGGCCCGTAGATCTGGACCGTCACCTGCTGGGCGCTCGTCGGAAGAGAATACCCTATCGAAGAGCTCCCTCCCGCCGCGTGGGTGACAGTGTCGCCGCTGAACCGGACCTGCTTCCCGAGAAACGAGACCGCGGCGCTCCGCTCGGCGTTCCTCTGCGCGCCAACGAGCGCCTGGATCCCCTCGTTGATCCCGTAGAGCTGTTCGAGGGACGAGAACTGGGCGAGTTGCGCGATGAACTCCGTGTCCTTGAGGGGATTAAGCGGGTCCTGGTTCTCCATCTGCGTGACCAACAGCTTCATGAAGTCGTCTTTCCCGAGGACCATCCCGTTCGCCCCGGCCCCGGTCTTCGCGCTTGTCCGCGCCCCGGCCCCGGAGGCCGGCATTGTTGTCTGAATCTCGCTCGTTGTCACCATGGTCTTCTCTCCTCGCTCTGCCGACTCACCGATTCACCCATTCACCGATTCACACCCGGATGTCGATTCCCGTTCCCGCGGGGCGGGTCGCTTCCACAAACGTCGCTTCTTCCGTCACCCCGGCGTTGTCGGCGGACTCTCCCGACGCCCAGGCCAGTTCCTCCCTCTCCCGCGGACTGCCCTGTTCCCCTCCCACGAGGACGGTGAACTGGTCGACCGTGAATCCCTGCTCCCTCAGCGCGTCGCGGAGCTGCTGTCCGCCCGCCTCCAGGATCGCCCGCGACAGGATGTTGTCAGTCACGAACGTCGCCCGGACCGACTGGTCGTCCACAAAGAGCGTCACTCTCACGGAACCGAGCGCCTCGGGAACGAGCTGGAGACGGACTTCCGTCGTCCCGGCGCGGGCCGGCAGGGCCCGGATCGTTTCGACGACCTGGGAGACGGCGGAAGGGCGGGATACGGACGCCGTCTCCTTCGTCCCGTCGGCGCCCACCGCAGTCGACGCCGCGGATGTCCCGCCCGGCACATTCGCGGGTGACGATTCCGTCTGGGGGCCGCCGCCCGCCTGGGATTCAGCGATGCCCGCGACTTGTCCGAGGGATCCTTCCAGACCTTCCAGGGCCGCCGCATCGGTCGCGGCCTGGCTCTCGCTTCTCGCCGCCGCGTGGAAATAGGCGCGGATTCTCTTCACGAAATCCGCGACCTCCGACGGCGGGAGCCCCATGCCGTCAAGGATCTTCGCCAGCTCGGGAGGAGGCGCGTTCTCCTCCGGAGACGCCAGCCAATCGGCGACGCTCTTTCTGAGAATCGCCCCCGGCGTCGACGCCGGGCCGGAAGTGTCGCCCTCAAGAGCGGCCGCTTCCCCCTGCGCCCCTTCGGATCCCTCGGCTGTCTGCGGGGCTTGCGCCCCCTGCCCGAGGACAAGGGCCAGGATCTCCCACATCAACCCCTCCCAGTCCACTCGGCTCGCCGTGTCGGTCCCTTCCGCCTGTCCCTCGACCGGTCCCGTCCCTTCGCCTTCGCTCACGGCCTGGTCGAGTGTCTCCGTGAAGCTCGATCCGCTCGTCCGGTCCGCCGCATCCGCGCCTGTCGAGGAAGCCGCCGGCACCGCCGATTCCCCCGGTGCGGCGGATGGTTCGGCCGACCGCCCCTCGATCTCCCTCGCGAGAACGGTGTCGAACGCCTCCCCCCCGGATGTTCGTGACGGACTCTGCGGCCCCGCTTGCGGAAGAACCGCCTCCAAACCCGATCCGATCGCGCTCACCTGCGCCATCTCTGCCCCCGATTCACCGATTCACCCATTCGCCAATGCAATGACGCCCGAGGGTGCGTTCATGGAGGGGTGCGCCTCCGGAGCAACCTCTGAGCGAAACAACCAGCGGCCCCTGGCATCTCCCGTTTGGTGCATAGCCACGCGCTTGGCTGCCGCGCCGGCCCGGCCGGACCTGAGAAAAGATCGACTGGCGCGCCCCGGAATGGACGCACCCTCGGGCGCCCCATTCATCTTCTCTTCTTCTCCGCCAGCGCCTCCGAGAGGCGGGCCGCCCGCGTCGCATCGACGGCCGCCAGAATCTTCCCGGCCGTCTTCCCCTTCATCCGCGAAAGGAGCGCGAGAGCGACCTTGTCGTCCAGCTTCTCCATCCGCGCGGCCGCCTCCTCCGGCGGCATCGATTCGTAGACCTTGACCAAGTGCCTGAAGTTCTGTTCCCTCTCGTCCTCGACCTTCTTGAGAGAGGCTTCGACGTCCGTTTTCAGTTTCTCAAGATGGGCGATCCTCTGCTCCATCTCCTTCTTGAGATCCTTCAGCTTCTCCTCTTCCCGCTTGACGGCCGCCTCGCGGCGTCCGATCTCTTCGGCCCTCTGCGTCAAGCCCGCCCCGCCGCCCGCTTCGTCCGCCCCGGCCCTCGCCGGGGCTTCCTTTTCCCCTCCTTTCGAGGAGGCGGCGGCCGTGCGGTCCGCCAGGGACGCCACGTCGACCGCTCCCGAACCGAAGAGACCGAGTCCCGCCGCCCCAAGGGCGGCCAGGAGAACGAACGTCTTCAGGCGTCCCGAGCTTCCCCGTCCGCGGGGGGGCCCGGCTTTGCCCGTCTTCGCGTTGCGGTTCTCAGACCATGGGAAGCTCACGAGGCCTCCTCCGGCCGGCTTCGTCCATCTGCCGTTGATCCTTTCGCGCTTCTTCCTTCCGCCGAACGCGGACGTCGCGCGAATGGAGGTTCTCCATCATCCTGGCGTCCGTCTCCGCCTTCAGGACCTCGTCGCGTTTTGCGTCGAACTGTTCCTGGATCTGTCCGACCTTCACCCGCTGGCGGCCGATCTCCTTCTGCAGTTCGTGGAGAAACGTGTAGAAGATCCCCGCCTCCGGCGCGGTCATTCCCTCCATCTGCCGGGCTTCGAGTTCGCCCATCGACTTCTCGCGAACCTCCTCGAGGACGTAGAGTCTCCCTTCCGCCTCGTCCAGACTGTGCCGGATCCCGGCCAGGTCCTGCCGCAGTCCGTCCCGGACCTTCCGCCGGTAGTCGAGGACCGCCTTCAAGCGGAACTTCTCCTCTTCCGGATCCTTGCGGGAACGCGGCGTCATCACGCGGTCTCCTCGCGCCACAGGTCCGAGAGTCCCGCCAGGGAATCGGCGTATGGGGCTTGTTCCGTGAGATCCTGGCGAAGGTACCGGCGGATGGCGTCGTTCCGGCGGATGGCGTCGTCGACCTTGGGGTCGCTTCCCGCCTTGTACGCCCCGATGTGAATCAGGTCCTCCGCTCCCTTGTAGGTCGCGAGGACGGAGAGCGTCCGGCGGGCCAGCTCCAGGTGCTCGGGGGAAACGACGTCGATCATCACGCGCGAGTTGGACGCGAGCGGATCGACGGCCGGAAAATGGTTCTGATTGGCGAGGTCCCTCGACAGGACGATGTGTCCGTCCAGGGTGGCGCGGACGGCATCGGCGACCGGGTCCGCCATATCGTCTCCCTCCACCAGGACCGTATAGAGGCCCGTGATGCTTCCGCTTCCGGAGCCCATTCCGGCCCGCTCCAACAGCTTGGGGAGGAGGGCGAACACGGACGGCGTGTACCCCTTCGTCGTCGGCGGCTCCCCGACAGCGAGCCCCACCTCCCGCTGGGCCATGGCGAAACGCGTGATCGAATCCATCATGAGGAGGACTTTTTTCCCTTCGTCCCGGAAGTATTCCGCGACCGTGGCCGCCAGGTAGGCCCCCCTCAGCCGGAGAAGGGGGGATTGGTCGGACGTCGCGACGATTACGACGGACCGCGCGAGGCCCTCTTCCCGCAGATCCTTTTCCAGAAACTCCCGGACCTCCCGCCCCCGCTCCCCGATGAGGGCGATCACGTTCACGTCCGCCTCCGTGTAACGCGCGATCATCCCCATGAGGACCGACTTGCCGACCCCGCTGCCGGCCATGATCCCGAGCCTCTGCCCCCGGGCGCAGGTGAACAGGCCGTTCAGAACGCGGACGCCCAGGTCGAGCGGTTCGGTGATGCGGTTGCGGAGAAGGGGCGGAACGGGAGGCGCGTAGAGCGGATACTCGGCTGAGGCGCGGACGGCCCCTTTTCCGTCGATCGGCTGGCCCATGGCGTCGAGGATCCGGCCCAGGAAGGCCGGCCCCACGCCGACGGCCGGCTTCTGCCGCCGGGAAACGATCTTGCATCCAGGCCCGATCCCGCGGACCTCGCCGATCGGCATCAGCAGGATCTGGCCCTCGCGGAACCCGACGACTTCCGCCGGCACGGTCCCCCGCCCGTCAGGGAGCTCGATCTCGCAGATCTCGCCGACGGTCGCCCCCGGGCCGTGCCCTTCCAGGATCAGGCCCACGACCTTCGTCACCCGCCCGTGGATCCGGATCGGCGTCGACTCCGCGACGCTCTCGACGTAGCGATCCAGCGCGACCACGCTCATTGTGCGTCCCCGCCGGCCGATTGAGCCTCGCTCTCGCGCCACACGGCCCCCAGGTCACGGGCGATCTCGATCAACTGCTGGTCGATCCTCGCGTCGATGTCCCCCATCGCGGACTCCACGATGCACCCGCCGGGGAGAACGGACTTGTCCGCCTCGACGGAAACCGCCTTGAGCCCCTCAACCGACAGGGCAAGGTCTTTCTTCATCGCCATGGCCCGCTCGAGATCGTCCGGATTCACGCGGATCGTCAGGTGCTCGCGCTCGACAGCCTGGGCGACGGCCTCGACAGCGATCCGCCTGAGAACGTCCCCCCGCGCGGAGATCTCCCGAACCAGGATCCGCCTCGCGATGGCGATGGCTAACTTGAGCGCCTCCCCCTCCGCCCGGGCGAGGATCTTGCGCTTGACCCCGTCGAGCTCGTCGAGGAGATGGAACAGGCCCGCCGCGGCAGCTTCGATCTTCTCGCGGCCGAAGACCGTTCCCGCCGCCTCTCCCGCCGCCCAGCCGCGCTCGTACCCCGTGCGCTCGGCGAGCATGATCCGCTCTTCCTCGTAGAGGACGCGGTCGGACCCGCCGTGCCCCGATCCCCGCGGATGGACGAGAACGGGGGAGACCGCCGGATCGAGGGAGCCCGGCCTGAGAACGCTAGACAACCATTTCTTCTCCACCCTTGCCTCCGATGACGATCTTTCCCTCTTCCTCGAGACGGCGCGCGGCCTTCACGATGTTCTGCTGGGCCTTCTCCACTTCCGAGAGCTTGACCGGCCCCTTCGCCTCCATGTCCTCCTTAAGGATCGTCGCCGCCCGGGACGACATGTTCTTGAAGAACTTGTCGCGGACCGGCTCCGACGCCCCCTTCAGGGCGAAGAGGAGCTCCTCGCTCGTGACTTCCTTCAGGATCATCTGGGTTCCCCGGTCGTCCACGTTGACGAGGTCGTCGAAGACGAACATGAGCTGGCGGATCTGCTCGGCCAAGTCCGGGTTCGTCGCCTCGAGGGACGAGAGAACGTTCGATTCCACCGACTTCTCCAGTCGGTTCATGATCTCGGCCACCGACTCGATCCCCCCCACGATGTTCGACTGCACGGTCCCGGACGATTTGAGCTCGTCCTGGAGCGCCTCGTCCAGGTCCTTGAGGATCCCAGGCGGGATCGATTCGAGCGTCGCGACCCGGAGGACCACGTCGCCGCGAAGCTTGGCCGGAAGGAGGGACAAAACCTCCGACGCCTGATCGGGATCGAGATGGGCCAGGACGATGGCGATCGTCTGGGGATGCTCGATCTTGAGGAAGTTGGCGACCGTCTTCGCGTCGAGCCACTTGAGGGTCTCGAAGCCGGAGTCTTCCCCGGAGCTCGACGTGAGGGTCTCCATGATCCTGTTCGCTTTCTCCTGACCCAGGGCCTTGAGCAGGATCTTTCTCACGTACCCCTCGTCGGCCGTGATGAATCCCCCTTCGCTCGAGAGGGACTGGTGGTACTCGGCGATGACTTGCCCGGCCGTCTCCGAGGAGATCGACCCCAAGTGGGACATATGACTGCTGATCGCCCGGACATCGCGGACGTCCATGTGCCTCAGCACCTCGGAGGCAATCTCTTCGCCCACGGTCGTGAGGAGGATGGCCGCCTTGTCCCGTCCCGTCAGCTTCGCCACCCTACTTCTCCTTCATCCAGGACTTGACCAGGAGCGCGGTCTCCTGGGGCCGTGTCTTCGCCAGCTCGACCGCCTTCTCGCGGCTCACGCCCGGCGCCGGAAGGGCGCCACCTCGCATCTCCGCTTCAAGCTCCCCAACCGTCCGGGGAAGCCCCCCCGGGTACGGGAACGCGGGCGCGCGGCGAATCGCGTCCATCATAGGCCGGATGACGAAGAGGAACGCGAGCGCCAGGAAGACCGGAATGGCAGCGATCCGCCCCACCCGGAAGGCAAGCGACTTCCAGTCGGTGCCGGCCGGTTCCGCCTCGACCGGCGACGAGCCGGTGTCGAAGGCGACCTGGGCGATCTCCACCTGGTCGCCGCGCTCCGGGTTGAAGCCGATTGCCTTCTTCACGAGGTTCTCGTACGTCTTGATCGCCTCGGCCGGCCGCGCGACGAACTTGCGGACCTCTTCTCCCTTCTCGTTCTTGGCCGCCTCGTAGTTCCCGTCCACGAGGACGGCCACGGACAGCTTCTTCACCACGCCCGACGGCTCGACTACGTGGGAGACGACCTTGTTGATCTCGTAGTTGATCGTCTCGTTCTGGCGCTGGGACTGGGACGTGCTCCCTCCGCCCGCCGCGGCCGGCGTCGCGCGCCTCGGCAGGTTCGCGGCGACGCCCGGAACGCCGGCCGGTTGTCCAGACGCGCCCGACGTCTTCTCCTGTTGCCGCGATTCGCTCCGGGGAACGGCCGAATCGGGATCGAACTTCTCTTCCGTCCGCTCGATGCGGGTGAAATCCATCACGGCGGCCACGCGGGTCACGGCCCGCCCTTCGCCCACCGCCCGTTCCAGCATCGACTGGATCCGCGATTCGAGGTCGCGCTCGAAGGAGCGCTGGAACTCGGTCTGGCTGGCCGTCATCATTCCCGTGCCCGATTCGTCCGGAGGCCGGGAGAGGATCTTGCCGTGGTTGTCGACGACCGTCACGCTGCCGGGCGCGAGATCCTCCACGCTCGACGCGACGAGATGAACGACCCCCTGGACCTGGCCCGAATTGAGAGACCGCCCCGGATGGAGCTTCAGGACGACGGACGCCCGGGCGCGCTGCTTGCCCCGGTCGAAGAGGGACTTCTCCGGCGAGGCGATGTGGACGCGCGCCTGCTCGACTTCCGAGATCTGCGCGATCGTTCGGGCCAGTTCCCCCTGGAGCGCCCGCCGGTAATTGACCTTCTGTACGAACTCGGTCGTCCCCAGGCCGGTCCTGTCGAAAATCTCGAAGCCGACCCCGCCCTTGTGGGGGAGGCCCGCCGAGGCCAGATGGAGCCTCAGCTCGTGAACGCGCTCGCTCGGAACGAGGAGAGCGTCGCCCGAGCCGCCCACCTGGTAGGGAATCTTCTGCTCGCGGAGCTTTTCGATGATCTGGTTCGCGTCATCGGCGTCGAGCTTCGAGTAGAGGACCTGGTACTCGGGCCGCTGGGCCCAGTCCGACACGTAGTACCCTCCCGCGACGAGGATCGAGAGGAGGAGGGCCAGCGAGACCTTCCGCCCCAGCGTCAGGGAGTTGAAGAACTGGATGAACTGCTGAACCGTGCCCGGCATCATGAACTCCCGGCTTTCAGCTCTCAGCGATCAGCAAAGATGCCCTTTCGGGCATTTGCTGAACGCTGACGGCTGATCGCTGACCGCTAGATTTGCGTCCGCATGACCTCTTCGTACGCTTGGACGACCTTGTTCCGGATCTGCATCATCAGCTTGAACGAAAGGGACGCCTCCTCGACGGCGATCATCGTCTCATGCACGCTCACCGGCTTCCCCGCCACGAGTTCCGCCGCCCTGCGGTCCGCGTCCTGCTGAATCTCGCTCACTTTCTGGATCGACTCGGCCAGGAACTCGCCGAACCCTTTTCCCGAAGGAGGCGCATCGCTCACGGCGCCCGCGCTCCCCGGCGCGGAAGCACCGGGAGGCTTGATGACCATCGGATTGATCGTCAGATCGTCCATCTGCTCTCGCCCTTCACCGATTCCCCCATTCTTCTTCACCCCCACCCTGGCCCTCCCCCATCAAGGGGGAGGGGATTTCCTGGTTCGCCCGTATGCTCTTATCCTCCCCCCTTGCGGGGGAGGATGAAGGTGGGGGGGGGGTCCTACCGTCCGATCTCCAGCGCCTTCAGGGCCATCCCCTTGGCGGCGCTCATCGCCGTCACGTTCGCCTCGTACGAGCGGGTCGCGGCGATCATA
This sequence comes from Nitrospiria bacterium, assembly GCA_919903025.1. Classification (GTDB taxonomy): domain Bacteria; phylum Nitrospirota; class RBG-16-64-22; order RBG-16-64-22; family RBG-16-64-22; genus RBG-16-64-22. The sequence continues at coordinate 16,580 of CAKKSE010000148.1, forward strand.
TTCACCATCTCCTCGATGACGCTCACGTTGGGATACCGCACGATCCCCTTCTCGTCCGCGTCCGGGTGGCCCGGCGAGTAGACCTCGCGCGCGGGGCGGTCGTCCTCGACGATCTCTGAGACGCGCACTTCGGAGACTCCTCTTCCCATCGCCGATCCCAGCGCCGCGGCGAAAGGAGCGCCCGCGGGCTGCGGGTTGAAAGCCGGCTGGGCCGTGAAGACGACGTCGCGGCGGCGGTACGCCCCCCCTTCCTCCGTCCGGGTCGACTGGGCGTTGGCGAGATTTGACGAGATCGTGTTCATCCGCGTTCGCTGGGCGTCGAGGCCGGAAGCGGAAATGCTCATGGCGGAAAAAAGGTCCATCGGCTACCTCGTCGTGTCGATGGCCTCGCGGATCCCCTGGAACTTCCTGGCCAGGATCTGCGCGGCGGCGTTGTATAGGATCGTGTTCTCGGCGAGGGCTTCCATCTCGCGCTCGATGTTCACGGCGTTCAAGTCGTTTCCCGGCGAGGAATCCGGGTTCGGCTCGATCACGGCGCCCGAGTCTCCCCCCGCCCCGCTCCCGGCCAGGTGACGCGGATGCGTCCGGACCAGGACGCCGGCGCCTTTTCCCATGGCCTCGGCCAGCGACCGGTCGAACGACACGGCCGACGGAACGAACCCGGGCGTCTCAACGTTCGCCAGGTTTGAGGCCACCACCCGGTGCGCGGCGCTCCGAAGGTTCAGCGCCTGGGACAGATGGCGGATCGCTGGGTTGTTTCTAATCCAGTCCATTCCGTTCACTCCTTGTGGAGGAGGTCCGGCATACAGCCTCGAACCCAGTTTCGCAAGAGATGTTCCACTTCCCCCCCTGGAGTCGGGGCGACCTCTCATCCCTTGTCTTTCAATGAGATACAAGGAGCCTTCGATGCCCCTCCCCTGAGAACAATCGCGATGATCGTCCAGGGGTCGGCAAATTCTTCCCGCTCCGCGTCAAGGAACCGGATACCCGGCATCCCGGTACTCGCGAATCTTGTTCCGAAGGGTCCGGAGGGAGATCCCCAGACGGCCGGCCGCGTGCGTCCGGTTCCCGCCCATCTCATCGAGCGTCTTCAGGATAAGGTCCCGCTCCATCTCCCAGACGGAATTCCCGGCCTTCCCATGGACCGGCTTTGCCCCCAGCCGGGCGACGCCGTCCGCGGCGAAATGGGCCGGCAGAAGCTCCCTCCCCTCGGCCAGGAGGACGGCGCGCTCGACGGCATTCTCGATCTCCCGCACGTTCCCGCGCCAGGACTCCTGGGAAAGAAGAAAAAGGACGTCTTCCTGAACGTGGTCGATCTGCTTTCCGTGGCGGAGGGCGTGCTTCTTCACGAAGTGGCGGACCAACAGCGGGATGTCCGCCCGCCGCTCCCGAAGGGGAGGAATCTCGATGGGAAAGACGTTGATCCGATAGAAGAGGTCCTCTCGGAACCGCCCCTCGGCGACCTCGCGCCCGAGGTCCCGGTTCGTCGTGGCGATGACCCGCGCGTCCACCGGCGTCGTCGCTTGGGCGCCCACGCGGTCGATCTCGGACTCCTGCAGAACGCGCAACAGCTTCGACTGGAGAACGAGCGGCATCTCCCCGATCTCGTCCAGCAGGAGCGTTCCCCCGTTGGCCCGCTCGAACTTGCCGACGTGGCGGGCCACGGCCCCCGTGAACGCCCCCCGCTCGTGTCCGAACAACTCGCTCTCGAGCAGTCCTTCCGGGAGCGCCGCGCAGTTGACGGCCACGAACGGCTTTTCCCGGCGGGGCGAATTCTCGTGGATGAAGGCGGCCAGGAGTTCCTTCCCGGTGCCGCTCTCGCCCGTGATCAGGACCGTGGCGCGGGAGGGCGCGACGTTCTTCGCCCGGGCCAGGATCTTCTGCATTCCAGGGTCCTGCGTCACGAACTCACGCCTGCGGGACCGGCCGTTCCCGCCGCCCGGCATCGCGTCCGGCCGGTCTCCTTCCACGGCGCGGCGGACAACCGTGGAGAGCATCTCCCGGGTGAACGGCTTCAACACGTAGTCGCGCGCCCCTTCCCGCATCGCCTCCACGGCGTCTTCGATCGTCCCGTACGCCGTCATCATGAGGACGGGCAGGGCCGGGGCCTGCCGCCGGACCTCGCGGAGAAGCTCCAGGCCGTTCATCCGGGGCATTTTCACGTCCGTAATGAGCAGGGCGAACGGCCGCTCGTGGACTTTCTTGAGGGCGTCCGAGCCCGAGGAGACCGCCTCGACGTCGTACCCGTCGCGGGACAGGACTTCCGTCAGGGCGGCCCGCATCTCGAATTCGTCGTCCACGACGAGGATCGGATTCATCGGTTTGCCTCGGAAAGGCGGGGCGGACGGCTCCCTGCGGGAGGAACGGACGTCTCCCCCCTGGGCAGGAGGAGGGTGAACGTCGCTCCCTTTCCGGGACCCGCGCTCTCGACGCTGATCGTCCCCCCGTGGGAGTGGATGATGCCGTGGACGATCGCCAGCCCCAGACCGGTCCCCCTCTCCTTCGTCGTGAAGAATGGATGGAAGACGCGGTCCCTGTGGTCCGGCGCAATCCCCGAGCCGCTGTCCGCGACCGCAATTCCCGCAAAGTCACTGGATGATTCGCCGTTGGCCCCCGGGCCGCGCGCCAGGGAGACGCGGAGGACGCCCCCGTCCGGCATGGCCTGGACGGAGTTGAGGAACAGGTTCAGGAAGACCTGGCGGAGAAGCTCCGGGTCGGCGTAGACCCGCTCGTCCCGCGGAACGTCCATCGCCAGCGAGACCCCCTGCGACTGGGCCAGGGGCTGAACGAACTCGAGCGACTCGCTGATGATCGGCGCGATCGGGACGGTCGCGAACGCGGGCAAATGGGGCCGGACGAACGCCAGCATGTTCGTGACGATATGCGAAAGGGCCCGGACGCCGTTCACGACGTGATCGACCAGGTTCCGCGCGCCCGGGCGGTCCTCCAGGTCTTCCCTCAGCATTCCCGCGAAGAGTTCCATGCTCGCGAGTGGATTGCGAATCTCGTGGGCAAGCTGCGCGACCATCTCCCCCATCGCGGCGATTCTCTGCTGGCGCTCCGCCTGATCCTCCAGGCGCCTGAGATGCGTCACGTCCTGGACGAGGACGACGGCCCCGGGGCTCTCCCGGCGAGAGAGCGATCGACCGTCTTCCCGAAATCCCCCCTCCCCCCCCTTTGTCAAAGGGGGGATGGGGGGATTTTCAGCCCGGACCGATGCGCCCCCTTCCAACCTTGAGAGCGTCACTTGCAGCGTCCGCTCCTCGCTTTGTCCCCCGCCCACGGTGCACTCAATCGAAACCGGTCCGTCCGCCGCGGCGGACGCGGACGGATAGAACCGGTCCCAGACCGCGATGCCGAGGGCCTCGTCGATCGAAAGGCCCGCCGCTCCACGCCCCGCGCCGAGAATCCGTTCGGCCGCCTGGTTGACCGTGACGATCCGGCCGGACGCGTCCGTCGAGATGACGCCCGTCGCCAGCGAGTTGAGGAGGCGGGAGAGGTAGGCCCGCATCGCCTTGTTCTCAGTGAGCGACTGCTCGAGCGCGTCCCGCGAAACGGCCAGCTCCTGGCGAAGCTCGCGGACCCGTTCCTCCAGCCCCTGGTAGTTGTGGGCGAGGCGTTCGGACGCCTCCGTAAAGAACCGAAACGCGTCGTTCAGGAGATGGATCCTCTCCGCCCCGGGTTGTCTTCCCGCCAGTCTTTCGCTCATCTTCCTTCCCCTGGTCCCGAACCCGCTTTTTCTCCGAACCCCAGCTCCCTGGCCCTGTCGATCAGCGCCGCCTCCGCGCGCCGCGACTGCGCGAGCCTTCCCCAGAGATCGGCCGGCCCGGCCCCGGCGGGATGAGCGAGACCGTCCCAGATCTTCATCGCCCTCGCCCGATCTCCCGTTCGCTCATAGCACCGGGCAATGTCGAACTGCGTTCGCCGAACGGTCTCCAGCGGAAGCGGCGTCTTCCTGGCGGCTTCGTACGCTTCGCGGGCCATCTCGCACTTCCCCGCCTTGGACCAGATGTCCCCCAGAGTCACGGCCTGTTCGGCCCCCCACCCGGCCAGGTCTTTTCTCCCCGCGGTCTTCGCGATCGCCTCCGCCATCAGCCGGCCGGCCCTTTCCGTCTCTCCGACCGTGTCGAAAAAGAGCGCGGCTTGGGCGAGGCGGACCGGATCTGCGCGGACGGACGGATCGTTCTTCAAGATGAGGGAATAGACAGCCGCCGCTTCGCGGAAAGCCTCCCCAGCCTCCGTTTTCCTCCCGGCCAGGAAGAGCGCGTCGCCGGTCCATTTGAGCGACTTGGCCGCGCCCTCCGTCGCCGGAAAAGGCCGGGCGATCCCCCGGAATATCCTCGCTCCCTCATCGGTCTTGCCCAGGGCCAGAGCCGACTCGACCAGCGCCAGTGAGATCTCGGTGCGCTCGTCGCGCGTCAGCTCGGCCCGCCCTGCGAGGGCCTTCGCCCACGCGTGGGCGTTCTCGACGCGCCCGGCCTCACGGTACGCGCGGGAAACGATGAGCGCCGTCGCCGTGCCGGTCTTGGAAGGCGGTCCGATCCGCTCATCGATCACGCGCACGGCCTCGGCCGCGTCCCCGCGTCCGCGGAGGAAAGAGACCCATCGTGGAACGAGCCGTTCGAGGCCCTTGCGCGCGGCGGCGTGACTGCCGCCAATCTCTTCATGGAGGAGGAGCGCATCATAGATTTCGGCCGCTTCCTTGTGCGCGCCCTGCGTCTCCTTCTCGCCCGCCAGTTTGAGCCCGGCCTCGACTGTCACCCGGCTCGGCTTTTCCTTCGTAAGGTCTTTGACGAAGAATCTCTCCTTCAAGGCTTCGGCCGAGAGAGGCTCTCTGGGAGCGTTGCGGCCGTGGACGGTGGCGAGGCCGAGCCTGGCGAGCTTGCCGGCATACCCGTCCGGATCGAGCTTGAGCGCGTCATGGTAGAGCCGCTCCGCCTTGACGTCCTTCCCCAGCTCGGTCTCCAGGTCGCCCAGCCGGACCATGCCAAGGAGGGCGAGCGGGTCGCGCGGATGGATATTGATGAGCAAAAGGTAGAGATTGCGGCCCTCGCCAAAGGCGCGGCTGACAAACGACGCTTCGGCCGCCCGAAAGAGGAGGACGGGGAATCTCCTGGCCTCCCCCGGCCAGTCCGACAACAGCTTGGCGTAGACGCGCCGCGCCTCGCCGAAACGCCCGTCGGCCATCAGGCACTCCGCCATTCCGAAGAGGCCGGCCGCCACGACGCTCGGATCGCGGCCGGTCTTGTGCGCCGACTCGAAAACGGCGTGAGCCAGGTCCGACCGCCCCTGCCTGAGAAGGAGGAACCCTTTCAGGAGCTTCGACCGGCCCGCGGACGGACTCTGGGGGAACTCGGCGGAGACGCGATCTAGCGCCCCGACCGCCTCGACATTGAAATCAAGGGTCGCATAGATTCCTCCGATCTGCTCGAGTGCCAGCGCCGTCAGGTCGTCCGGGGGAAGCTTGTTGACAACGTCGCGGAGATCGGCCAGCGCTTCGTTAAAAGCCTTCTTGTCGGCCGCACCCAGACCTGCGTAGGCGGTCCCCCGGATGAAGAGGGCCGTTCTCCTGGCCGGGCCTGCCAAGCCTCCCGACTGCTCGAAGACGCCAACTCGGCCGACGGCGAGGGAAAATGAGCCGTCGAGGACAAGACGGCGGGCCTCGTCCAGAATCGGAACGTCCCGCACGGAACTGCTCTCCGGCAGGGCGAACCGCCCGGGCCGGACCCGCTGAAATACCGGAAGGATGTCGTACCCTTCGAGGATCAGCGGTCTAGTCACGAAGAGGCCGTCCAGGCTCGGCGCGGCCATTCCCGCTTCCGGCCCGAGGAGGGAAAGCGCGGACAAGAGGAGACCGCTAGCGATCGCGCCGCGAAATCCCACGATTGAGCTCCTCGAGTTGGCGGATGATCTCGTTGTTCTGCTTGATTATCAACAGTTGGAGCTTCGCTTGGGTCCGCGAGGCGATTGCGATCTGCCGAAAGAGGTCGGACCGGGATGTGGTGAGAACCTCCTCGGCCTCGGAACCCTTCTCGGCATGTTGCCCCTGTGTCCAAAGTCTGTCGAGTTCCTCCGTGAGGAGGAGGATGGTCTTGTCTGGAACGACGGCAGGCGCCCCCCCCTTAACGGCCACGGGGCCGGCCCCCCAAGCGGGTGCCCCGCCGAAAAGGAGAAGGACGGCGGCAACTAGATGGAAAGGGCGCGAGCGGATGAGCAAGAAGGCACCTCCAGCGTTGGGAACGGAGAAGGACTAAATCAAGACTTATGCCGGGATATTGCAGGGACGACGAATGAAAGGAAGGATCGAAAAGTCAGTTACTTATGAGGATACGAGCGTTGCAGGGCTGATGTTGGAAGTGGGCGCCGCGTCAGGAATATGACTACCGCGCGAAACAACTGGCGGACGCTCTCATACTTCCGTGCCCGTCGTCTGCCTGGCGTTCGATTCGGATTGAAGGTTCCGCCGCTTCATCTTCTCTACGAGCGTCGTCCGGTTCAGGCGCAGATACTGGGCGGCCTTGTTCTTGATCCCGGCCGCCTTCTCCATCGCCTGAACGATCAGACGGTTCTCGAAATCCTCCACGAGCTTTTCAAAATCGACTCCCTCGTCCGGAATCGATACGAAAGGAACGCCCTGGTCGCGGCGCCGGCCCAGGATCTTGTCCGGCAGGTCCTCGACGCCGATGACGCCCTCGCCCTTGAGAATGACGAGGCGCTCGACCAGGTTCTCCAGCTCCCGGACGTTCCCGGGCCAGTCGTACATCTTGAGCACCTGCATCGCCTCCGGCGCGATGCCGCTTACCGAGCGCCGCTTGTCGGCCGACAGCCGCTTCAGGAAATGGTCGAGCAGGAGGGGGATGTCCTCGCGGCGCCGGCGCATGGGCGGAAGCGTGACGGGGATGACGTTCAGCCGGTAGAAGAGGTCCTCGCGGAAGCGGCGCTGTTCGACCGCCTCCTCGAGATTCTTGTTCGTCGCCGAGATGACGCGCACGTCGACCCGGATCGACCGCGTCCCGCCCACGCGCTCGAACTCCCTCTCCTGAAGGACGCGCAACAGCTTCACCTGGAGGTTCGGGCTCATGTCGCCGACTTCGTCGAGGAAGATGGTCCCGCCGTGGGCAAGCTCGAAGCGGCCCATTCGCATGGCGTGGGCGCCCGTGAAGGCCCCCTTCTCATGCCCGAAGAGCTCGCTCTCCAGAAGGTCTTCGGGGATCGCGCCGCAGTTCACGGGGATGAGCGGACGGTCCCGCCGCGGGGAATTGAAGTGGATCGTGCGGGCCACGAGCTCCTTTCCCGTCCCCGACTCCCCGTAGATGATGATCGTGCTGTCGCTGTCGGCGACCCGTTCGATCATCCGGTAGACCTTCTGCATCTCGTCGCTGTCGCCGATCAGGTTCTCGAACCGGTACTTGCGCCTGAGCTGGCGCTTGAGCGAGCGGTTCTCAATCTGGAGTTGACGGAATTCGATGGCCCGCTGGACGGTCAGCACGACCTCGTCCACCTTGAAGGGCTTGGTGAGGTATTCGAACGCGCCGGCCTTGACGGCCCTGACAGCCGTCTCGATCGTCCCGAACCCGGTCAGGACGATTCCGACGATGTCGGGATTGATGTCCCGAACCGCCTCCAGGACCTCGATCCCGTCCTGGTTGGGCATCCGGAGATCGGTGAGGAGAATGTCGAAGGGCGATTCCCGGGCGGCCGCGATGGCGGCCTCACCGCCGTCCGCGGTGACGACTTCGTACTGGTTGCGTTCGAGGATCTCTTGAAGAACCTCGCGGGAATGGGGATCGTCGTCAACGACGAGAGCGCGATGCCGGTTCATGGCGGAACCCTCCAGGGTTCTGACACACCATCATGGTCGAGTCAATTCTTTGACATTATAAGAAACTTCCAGGGACTTTTCAAGAAATTGTTGGGTGGAAATTGTTGGAGGAGGGTTCCTCGCTTTCAAGAAATTGGATCTCGTCCTTCGAACAGTGGAGGATTTGTCGGAAGACTCCCCTCCACCTTGATGGGGGAGGGTGCGGGGTGGGGGTGAGAGACGAGGAGACAGAACGACACTTACGCATAAGCCCATCCTTGGGCCAAAGGGCGCTCGCCGGACAGAATTCCTGGAGGGCGGGTCGTTACTTTTTCGCTAGAACCTGCTTCTCGCTCATCCTCGCCCGGTTGGTCATGATCACCGGATCAAGAACGCAACCACAGAAGATGCAATGCCAACCGTAGCACGACAGGCTCAGGCTGTCCTCTTCATGGTTGTGGTACCTCTCCCTTACCATCGAACCTTGGCACTTGGGGCATTTCATTGGCTTTCTCCTTCCGATGCGAGCCCCGCGCGACGGGGTCTCGGATCATTATAACAGCAACCGACCTGGCATTATTCCAATTCTGCCACGCGGATAACCTTTGCACACCCCGTACCATGCCGGCAAATGCACGAATCCGCTATATTATCAATATGTTATACTTAAACAGGACGTCTAGGTCGTCCAACAACGCGTTTCGATATTGAAACATGGCGCTGGGTAGAACGCCGTTTTCGGACGTAACTATGCTATTTTTCTGGGATAGCGCCGCGTCACGAAGTTGAAACGAGCCGTCAGAGAAATGGATGCAGGGGCTGAGCGGTGGTTGCGACGGAGGGATCTCTGTAACTATTTGCTCGGAAAGGGATTATGGCCGATTGGGCCGATCTATACCCAATTCCCTCATTCGACGCCAAAGAGTTGACCGGCTCATGCCGAGCCTCTTGGCCGTGGGAATGATGTTCCACCCGGACTGGTCCAGCGCCCTCTTGATGAGTTCGCGCTCGAGCGACCTGAAAGGATGCGGCTCCCGCAAGGCCACGTCGATGACGCTGGCGTTCGGATGGTAGATCGTCAAGGGAAGGTCCTCGGGCAGGATCGTGTTCCCGTCACAGCAGGCGAAGGCATGCTCGATGACGTTCTGGAGTTCGCGGATGTTTCCGGGATAGTCGTAGTTGAGAAGGAACTTCATGGCCTCCGGGGAGATGTTGTTGATCTTCGCCGGATGAGTCTCCTGGAAGCGAGAGACGAAGTGGCGGATGAGAAGCGGGATATCGTCCCGCCTCTCCCGGAGCGGCGGCAAAGGGATCGGCACGACATTGAGCCGGTAGAACAGATCCTTCCTGAACTCTCCGGTCTCGACGGCGCGCGCAAGGTCCTTGTTCGTCGCCGCGATGAGCCGGACGTCCGCCTTGATCCGCCGGGAGTCGCCGACCCGCTCGAACTCGCCGTTCTCCAGCACGCGCAACAGCTTGGCCTGCGTCTTCGGGGGGATCTCCCCCGCCTCGTCGAGGAAGAGGGTCCCCCCGTCGGCCATCTCGAACCGGCCCACCTTGTCGGCGATCGCCCCCGTGAAAGCGCCGCGGACGTGGCCGAACAGCTCGCTCTCGATGAGTCCCTCGGAGAGCGCCGCGCAGTTGACCTTTACCAGCGGCCGGCCTTTCCGCGGGGAATGCCGGTGGATGGCCTCGGCGATCAGTTCCTTGCCCGTGCCGGATTCACCCGTGATCAGGACGGTCGACCGCGTCTGGGCGATCTGCGGAATGACGCCCAGGATCTGGGCCATCCGGCCGTTCTTCGAGACGATCCCGTGGGTCTCCGCGCTCCCGTTGGGGCGGGCCGACAGTTCCTTGATGAGCGAGATGTCGCGGAAGATCTCGACGCCGCCGATCACCTCCCCCGACTCGTTCCGGATGAGGGCCGTCGACAGAGAGACGGGGATCTCCGTCCCCGCCTGCGTCCGAAGGACCGTCTCGAAGTTGGCCAGCGGCTCCCCCCGGTCGATCGTCCGGCGAAGGACGCATCCGCCCATGCAGGCGTGCGTCCGCACCATCTCCCGGCAGGGGCGGCCGAAGATCTCGATCCGCTCGCCGCACCCCAACAGCTCCTTGGCCGCGCGGTTCATGTAGAGAAGCTGGTAGTCGAGCGAGACGGCCACGATCCCGTCGGCGATCGAGTCGAAGATGATCTGATGGTCCAGCCGGTCGAGGATCGGGCGGGGCGGGGCGGACGAAAGAGAAGCGTCCGTTCGGGCGATATTCATGGCTCCATTATAGGAACCACGCTCGGCCGGCCCGCAACAGGAATCTCAGCGGCGGAAGCCGATAAGGTTCAGCCCGCTTTCCACCTCAGATCCGGCTCGCGGACGGCGCGGGTGTCGTCGAGCCTGCGGACGGGGGTGGTGTGGGGAGCGGTCCTGACGACGTCGGGGTTATTCTCGGCCTCGTCGGCGATGGCGGTCATCGCGTCGACGAACCGGTCGATCTCCTCCCTGCTCTCCGTCTCCACCGGCTCGATCATCAGGGCTTCTTCGACGACGAGCGGGAAGTAGACGGTCGGGGCGTAGAAGCCGTAGTCGAGGAGGCGCTTGGCGATGTCGCGCGCCTTGACGCCGTGGGCCGCCTGGTTCCTGGCCGAGAAGACGGCCTCGTGCTGACAGATCCGGTCGTAGGGAAGATGATATCGGCCGCGGAGCTTGACGCGGAGGTAGTTGGCGTTGAGCGTCGCGATCTCCGCGACCCGCCTCAAGCCCTCCGCGCCGAGGGATCGGATGTACGCATACGCCCGGATGAGGATGCCGACGTTCCCGTAGAAAGCGTGGACCTTCCCGATCGACTTCGGCCGGTCCCAATCGAGCCGGTATCGGTCTCCCTCCTTTTCAACCAGAGGAACGGGGAGATACGGAACGAGCGATTCCGCGACCCCAACCGGGCCCGCGCCCGGCCCGCCTCCGCCGTGCGGCGTGGAGAAGGTCTTGTGGAGGTTGAAGTGGACGACGTCGAACCCCATCTCGGCGGGGCGCGCGACGCCCAGGAAGGCGTTCAGGTTCGCGCCGTCGAGGTACATGAACCCCCCGGCCTCGTGGACGATCCGGGCGATCTCGACGACGTTCTCCTCGAAGAGGCCGAGCGTGTTCGGGTTGGTGAGCATGAAGGCGGCCGTCTCGGAGGAGACTTTCTTCCGGAGGCCGTCCAGATCGACCAGGCCGCGGCCGTCCGACTTCACCTCGATCATCTCAAACCCGGCGATGGCCGCCGACGCGGGGTTCGTCCCGTGGGCGGAGTCAGGGATCAGAACGATGCGCCGCGGCTTCTCTCCGGGTGATTGGCCCCGTTCCGCGAGCGCCTTCCGGATCATGAGCATGGCCGTGAACTCGCCGTGTGCCCCGGCCGCCGGCTGGAGCGTCACCCTCGCCATACCGGAGAGCTCGCAGAGCGAACGTTCGAGACGATGGAGAAGCTCCAGCAATCCCTGGATGTCGTCCTCGCTCTGAAGCGGATGGACGCCGGCGAGACCGGCCAGCCGCGCCGCCTCCTCGTTCACCTTGGGGTTGTACTTCATCGTGCAGGAGCCGAGCGGATAGAAGCCGGTATCGACGCCGAAGGAGCGGGTGGAGAGCTTTGTGTAATGCCGGACGACGTCGATCTCGGAGACTTCGGGAAGGGCCGGGGCGTCATCGGCCAGATGGCCGGAGAAGATCTCCCCCAGCGGCTTTTCCGGGACATCCAGCACGGGCAGACGGAACGCCCGCCGTCCGGGCCGGGACAGCTCGAAGATCGTCGAAACGGACGCCGTTCTCGGATCGACGTCAGGCATCAATCAACCCTCCTCGTCCCCCTCACCCTACCCTCTCCCCAAGGGGAGATGGGTCTCTCTTTTGTCCCCTCCCCCTTGACGGGGGAGGGCCAGGGTGGGGGTGAGCTTGCGCTTGGAAACAACAGCCGAGACGACATCGACCATCCGGTCGATTTCTTCCCGCGTCCGCTTCTCCGTCACGGCGACGAGCCAGAGTCCCTTCATCTTCTTGTCCAGGGTCCCGGCGTCGAGGCCGCCGACGATCCCGGCTTTTGAGAGCGCCCTGTTCAGGACCGCGGGCCGGACCGGCGTCCGGACGGCGAACTCCTTGAAGAAAGGAACGCCGGGGAACGCGAGTGAAAACCCCGGAATCGCCGAGAGGCGTTCGGCGGCGTAGCGGGCCTTCTGCGCGCACTGGACGGCTGTCTCACGCAGACCGCCCTTCCCCAGGGCCGCCATGTGGATCGTCGCCGTGAGCGCGACGAGCGCCTGGTTCGTGCAGATGTTCGAGGTTGCCCGCGCCCGGCGGATGTGCTGTTCCCGCGTCTGGAACGTTAGGACGTAGCCGCGCCGGCCCTCCGCGTCGACCGTTGCGCCGACGATCCGCCCGGGCATCTGCCGGATGTCTTTCATCCGAGCGGCCAGAAAACCGAGATACGGCCCGCCGCCGGACATCGGGATCCCCAGGCTCTGCCCCTCTCCCACGACGATATCGGCCCCCAGGTCGCCCGGCCTCTTGAGGAGACCCATGGCGACGGGATCGAGGGAGACGACGACGCGCGCGCCTCTCTCGCGGGCGATGGAGATGATTTCCGTCAGCGGCTCCAGGTTCCCCAGCCAGTTGGGATACTGGACGAGAACGCAGGCCGTCTTGGACGATACCCTCTTCCCGAGGTCGGTCAGATCGACGGCGCCGCCATCCATGCGCGCGTCGACAACCTGAACGGGGAGCCCTTCCACGTATGTTTCGAGGACCCGCCGGTACAGCGGGTTCACGCCCGGAAGGACGACGACCCTGTGCCTGTCGTCCGCCGCCAGGCGGAGGGCCATCATCGCTCCTTCGGCGACAGCGGAGCCGCCGTCGTACAAGGACGCGTTGGCGGCCTCCATGCCCGTCAGTTCGCAGACCATCGTCTGAAACTCGTAGATCGTCTGCAGGACGCCCTGGCTGATCTCGGCCTGGTACGGCGTGTAAGAGGTGACGAACTCCGACCGGCCCGCGAGAGCGGGCACGACGGAAGGAATGGCGTGATCGTAGATCCCGCCGCCGAGGAAGGAGGACCTCGATCCCGCGGCGCGGTTCCTGTCCGCCAGCGCCGAGATGTCCCGCAGGACTTCGATTTCGGACTCGGCCGGAGGAAGATCGAGCGGCCGCGCAAGCCGGAGACCTTCGGGGATCGCGCCGAAGAGATCCTCGATGCGGGAAACGCCGACCGCCGCCAGCATCGCCTGGATGTCGTCTTGTGTGTGGGGAATGTAGGTCATCAGAGGAACCTCGGTGAATGGGTGAATCGGTGAATCGCTTTCAGGAACAGCCGTGCGGGCCTGACCCTCTTCACCCATTCACCTATTCACCGATTCACCTTCTTATAGAACGGCATCGTCACGATGTTCGCGAGGCCGGCCTTGCCGCGGATGTCGATCCAGACCTCCATCCCCGGCTTCGAGTATTTCGCCGCCACGTACCCCATGCCGATCGGCTTCCGGAGCGTGGGAGAAATGTTCCCCGACGTCACCTCTCCGATCGTCGATCCGTTCGAGTGAATCGAGTACCCTTCGCGCGGGATTCCCTGCTCCACGGAAAGCATCTCGAAGCCGACCAGCACACGGCTCGGCGCCGCCGCCGTCTGCGCCTCCAGAGCCGACCGGCCGACGAACTCCCCCTTCTTGAAGCTCACGCCCCGCAGGAGGCCCGCTTCGACCGGCGTCGTGCGCTCGTTCAGCTCGTGGCCGTAAAGCGGGAACCCCATCTCCAGGCGGAGCAGGTCTCGAGCCGAAAGTCCGGCCGGAACCAGGCCGTTGAACTCCCCCGCCTCCATGAGGCTGTCCCACAGCTCCGCGGCCTTTGGGCCGGGCATCCAAATCTCGTACCCGCGCTCGCCCGTGTACCCCGTCCGGGCGAGCCAGGTCTTCTCGCCCATGATCGTCGTCCGGCGGATGTGGTAGAGGGCAAGCTTCTTGAGGTCGAAATCGACGAACGTCTGCAGGATGAGGAAGGAGGACGGCCCCTGAAGGGCGATCAGGGCGTCTCGCGCCGTGACGTCTTCCACGAACGAGGCGTCTCCCCCGTGCTTCCCGAACCAGCGCGCGAGCTTCTCGCTGTTCGATGCGTTGCAGCAGACGATATAGAGGAGCGGCTCCGCCCGGTAGATGACGATGTCGTCGAGGATCCCCCCGTCGGGATTGAGGACGAACGAGTAGTGCGCCTGCCCGGTCTTGAGCGCCGCCACGTCGTTCGACGTGACCACGTCGAGGAACTCCTTGGCCCGCGGCCCGCGGACCTCGATCCGGCCCAGGTGCGAGACGTCGGTCAGCCCCGCCGCCGTCCGCACGGCCTTGACCTCGTCCGCCGCGCGCTGGTATTGGAGGGGCATCTCCCATCCCGAGAAGTCGACGAGCTTCGCCCCGGCCGCCTGATGGACGGCGTAGAGCGGCGTTCGTTTGAGCGTTGATTCCCGCGTCATCGTGATTGAGTCCGGATTAACCGACGACCTAGTAAAAACCCGTGGATTCTAGGAAAAAAAGGGCGGGACGAGACCCCGCGGACAAGCGGGTGGAACTATACAAATTCCGCCCCGGCGAGTCCACGGGAAAATAAACGGGAAGGGGCGTCCGAACCGCTTCATCGGCGGATCGCATCCAGGACGGCTTGATCGATCTGGTTGACCTCGCAGTAATCCCGCTCCAGCTCTTCCACGTAGAACCGGTCGAGGCCGCTGTTCTGGATGAAGTCCTCCCGGAGAACCCCGTTCCGAGCCGACAGGATCTGGGGAAAGAACTGGTTGACGTAGAAGGCCTCCTTCTTGAGGTCGAGGATGACCCGTTGAACGAGGCTTAAGGAAATCTCGCGGCCGATCAGCTTCTTGGCCATCAGGACGTTGGTCAGGTCGTGGAGGAACGCGTCGAGCTCATCCTTCGCCAGCAGTTCGGCGTACGTCGTCTGGACGCGCTCCTTGACGTACTGGCGGATCCGCCCGTAGAGCCTCTCTTCCTCGGCGGTCTTCCCGGTTTCTCCGACCACGTCCCGGACCGAAAGGTCGCCGCGGACGAGCCCGGCGAGACCCGAGACGAGGGCTTCGATCTTCCGGGCGCCGTAGCGCGTCAGATATGCGTCGCGGCGGATCGGGTCGACAAAGAGCGCCTGAAAGATGCCGGCCTGGATCGCCTCGAACGCCTGCCGGTGCCCCAGCAGGCCCCGGAGCGCCGGCTCGGAGAGGTCGGACCCTTCGATGAAAGCGAGGCGATTGATCAGGTTCGACGTCTGGTCGAAGCGGTCGAAGTAGGTCACAATCTCGCCGAACGACTCCAGGAACGACGCGTCGTCCTCCACCTGCTGTTCGTCCGCCACCCGGCAGGTGTGCAGGAGGATCTCCTCGAACGACAGGTCCCTGGAGACGACGGCCTGCTGTTTCGCCTTCAGGAGCTTGAGAAGGTCCTCGGCCGAGATGCGGTCGGAGACGCCCCGCCTCCGGAGGAACAGCCCCTCCAGGATGGCCCGCGTCTCTCGAAGGTAGGCCGGCTCGGACGCGGGAGCGACTTCCTTGCCCGTCAGGAGCCGCTCGTCCAGCGAGTCGAAGAGGGCGCTCGGCACTTTCTGGCGGATGGCCAGGGTCCGCAGGCGAGAGAGCTGCGCCACGGCCTTCGAGTCGGCGCTCTCCTTTCCCCGGAGCTGGATCAGGATCTCCCGGTACTGGTCGACCAGGACGCGGTTCTCCGGGATCCGGTAGATCGCGTCGATGTTGATCCTCTCCTGCTGGTAGAGGTCGATCGTGTGGCTGGACGCGAGCGTCTCGGCTCTCTCCCCCGGTTTCCCGCTCCCTTCCCGCGCCATGCCGTCCCGGACCGCCTGGGCGTATTGCTGATGGGGAATGTGGGTCAGGCGGAAGAGGAAGAGGAGAGCCCGCGGATCGCCGATCTCCGAGAGGATCTCCTGGGCCAGCGCCGTGTCGTTTCCATGCTCGACGCTCGGCGTCCGCTTGAGAACGCGCCCGACGCGGCGAAGAAGGATCTCCTGCTGGTAGCGAAGCCTCCCCCCCACGTTCCATTGGACGAAGAAGTAGTAGTTGACGAGCGCGTTGCCGTTCAGGAAGATCTGGTCGTACGAGTCGATTCCGTCCGTCCGGTCGGTGAAGATGATCCGCTTGAGGATCGGGGCGAAGTAGGCGCCGAAGATGACCAGCCGGTTCTTGACGTCGGGCCTCATCAGGTCGGTCAACGACTGCTCAACGCCGAACATGTATTCGCAGAACGCCCCCCCGTTCCCCCTGTAGGAAACGCCCCGCTGTCCCAGAACGATCTCGTTCCCGCCGGAGAAGAAGCGCGTCGCCGGCTCCCCCCCCACGTCGATCGCCTCGTGGAAGAAACGGGACCCAAGGTCCGCCCCGGCGATCGTCGCGTGGTAGGAGATCGCCGTGTCCACCTGGCCGTGGAGACAGATGTCGAGGAGGCCGCTCATTCGACCGCCTCCGACCTCGTCAAGACCGTCCGCCCGGCCGCCGTCACCGCCGCGGGCCGGGCGCTTGTCCGCTTCTTGGCCGAGAGGACCTCCGCGACGGCCAGGGCGTACGCCGGCCGGCCGGCCGGGACCCAAGCCCCCGCCTCGCGGTAGGCGGATGGAAGGCACCCGAGCATCCCTTCGCGGAGCCGCTCGCCCAGCGGTTCTAGAAAAAGGGAAACGACCGCCTCGGCGTCCGGCTCACCGCCAAAAGCCGTGAGGTAGGCCGAGAGGAACGTGCCCCAGAAGGAGGTGGTCGCGTCCGCCTTGTGCGGCAGGTTGTCGTTTCCCCCCCCGTGCGGCCTGGGCCAGAGTCCGACGGGCGCCACGAGAAGGCGATGAACGGCCGTGACCAGCCGCTGTTCCCGAAGTCCGGGAAGGACCCGGAACGGAAGCGTAACGGCGAGCAGTTGACACGGCGTGACGGTCAGCACCGGCTCGCCGTTCTCGATTCGGGCCGCGAGACACCCTTCCGCATCATTCCAGAACTCCTTGTTCACGCCCAGGCGGACTTTCTCCGCCAGGAGGGAACAGCCCCGCCCCGGCCATCGGCTCCGGTCGGCCAGGTCGACGAATCCCCGGAGCACGCTGTACCACAAAAGGGAGAGGTCGACCGGAAGGTGCGCCCCGGCCGGAGCGCCCGCGGGAGCGGCGTGGAGAAGGTCGCACGTGGTCCGGATGTCCGGGCCGGCGGCCTCCAGCAGTCCATTGCCGCCCATCCGAATCTTCCCAACGCCGGTCGCGAGGAGGTCGACGATGTCGTCCAGGATCGGCAGAAAAAACCGGCGGACGAACTCGGCGTCTTCCGATTCTCCCGCGTACAGGTACCCGGCGAGGGCAAACCACAGCGGCCCGTCGGCGCAGAACGTCCCGCTCCCCCCCGGGAGGCGGGGAAAGGGATCGCTCCGAATGCGCCCGCCCTCCCTGATGAGAAGATCTTTCATCTCCTCGTATCGCCCAGTGGCGAGCAGGAGTCCCGGCGCGGCCGCGAGCGTCTCCGCCCCCGTCTCGGCCCGGGCGTAGTAGCCCGTCCGGATGAGCGTGCCTTCGGAATCCCGCAGGATGAACTGATCGGCGGCAAGAACAAGCTCCCGCTCCACGTCGTCCCGCGCGCTCGCCCGTTCGAGGAGCGCGTCCCGCCGGGCGATCTCCCGGAGGAACGCCGTCTCGACGTCGAGCTCCTCCCGAGGACCGGCCGACGCGACGAACGCCAGGACCGCCCTCCCCTCCACCGTGGCCGTGAAGCGCCCCGGCCGGAAGAGATCTTCCTCCCCTGCCCCGGCATCGGCCGGATACGCGACTCTCCTGTTCCAGCACGGCTCGGGCGCAAAGGAAAACCCGGGCGCGTAAAACCAGACCGACTCGTCCCGATCCGAGACGACGCGCCCCTCTTCCCAGCGAAAGCCTTCCCTCTCGCGCGAGAGCTCGCCGGCCTCCCGGCAGGCGGCGAAGGGCTCGATCGTCAGGGTGGCGGGGCCCGTGCGTGCGTGAACTGTGTATTGGATGACCACCGTCTCCTCTCCATGGAGCATGAGGATCGTCTTGACAACCATCGTGGTCCCGCAGACGAACGTAAACGTGGGAAAGAAATAGCGGGAAAACCGGCGAAGGTTCTTGTACCCCTCCGGAAAGACCGCATCCGGATAGAACCGCGTCGAGAGATCGTACTCCTGGCCGCCCGACGAGATCGTTTCGGAAATCGCCGAAAGAAGGACGCGATCCTTTCCATCGGCCCCCGGGACCACGAGGAGACCGTGCTCCCGGCGCGTGTTGGCCCCCAGAACAGAGGCGGCGCAGTACGCCCCCCGGCCGTTTGTTGCGACCCACTCCCGCCGAACGGCGCGTTCCAGCGGAAGGAAGGAGTCCTGCCCAAAGGAGATCACGCGTCCGCCACCCCGCGTCCATCAATGTCGGCCCGAAGGACGGGAAAAGCCGTGGAGGAAGGTCCAGCGTCCCGCTCGGCCCGTCCCCCGCCGATCTTGGAAAACCCCCTAGGAGGCCGTAGCAAAAGTCCCCTCTCCCCCTGGCAGGGGGAGAGGGCGAGGGTGAGGGGGTGATGCAAGGCTCCGATT
>CAKKSE010000149.1 GCA_919903025.1 Nitrospiria bacterium
AAAGCTGCGCCCGATTGGCTATATCACAAGTTTTGAGATGCTCACAACGCCTGCGTGAGCGGTCGGGGACATAGGCAAGAGAACAGTCCGGGGACAGGGGGCGCACGCTATGATTCTTGAATCTGCCAAGGCGCAGAGGGGGAGGGAGGAATAGGCCGCGTTGCGCTCGTGACGGGCGGCGCGCGGCGGCTGGGGCGGGCGATCGCTCTCGCGCTGGCGCGGGAGGGGTATGCCGTCGCCGTCAACTACTTAACCACGCCTCCCGAGCGCGTGAAGGAGACCGAGGCCGAGATCGCTGCCTTGGGCGCTTCCTGCCGGTCGTTCAAGGCCGACGTCTCGAAGCCGGAGGAGCTTTCCAGCCTTGCCGACCGGGTCTCCCAGGAGTTCGGCCGGGTCGATCTTCTCGTGAACAACGCCGCGGTTTTTCTCCCCGGAGCGGTGGACGACGTTACACCGGAGACATGGGACCGGACGCTCGATATCAATCTGAAAGGCCCCTTTTTCGCGGCCCAGGCGATTGGGGGCCGCATGCGGGAGGCAGGCGGCGGGTGCATCGTGAACATCGCCTCCCAGGGCGCTCTCCAACCGTTCACCCAGCACATTCCTTACTCCGTATCGAAGGCCGGGATCGTGATGCTGACGCGCCTCCTGGCGCTCGCCCTCGCGCCCTCCGTCCGCGTGAACGCTGTGGCACCGGGGACGATCATCGTGCCGGGTGAGGAAGAGGGAGCGCCGGCGAAGCCGAGGGCGGACACGATCCCCCTCAAGCGGTACGGGACGCCGGAGGACATCGCTCAAGGCGTGATCTATCTGGCGAAGGCGGAGTACGTGACGGGGATCGTTCTGGCCGTGGATGGAGGAGCGACGGTTGGATAAGAGCTATATTTCAAATTGAAAATTGTAAATTGTAAATTGTAAATTGTAAATTTGAAACCAACTTCCAATTCCGGTGACTGATTGCGGCCAGGAGACCGCGCCCGGCGGCGGGGCGATGGTCTGAGTCGGTGAAACGGTGAATGGGTGAATGGGTGAATGGG
>CAKKSE010000150.1 GCA_919903025.1 Nitrospiria bacterium
CGTCGTGATCCGGTTCAGGACGAGCTTCGTCGCCGTCCCAGCCTTGAGGCGGGTGGAGCCGGTGAGGACTTCCGGACCGGTGACGGAACGGATGATCCCATCCGCGTAGGGCGGCCTCTTCGCTTCGCGGTTGCAGGTCAGGAGCCAGACGGCGGCGCCACGCCTCTTCGCCTCTTCGAGCGCGCCCGCGACGAACGGCGTGAGCCCGATCGCTGTGATCCCCAGGACCATGTCTTTCGAGCCGACTTTCTTCCGGCCGATCTCGCGGGCGCCGTCGGCGGGCCTGTCCTCCGCTCCCTCCTTCGACCGGACGAGAGCCGCGCGGCCTCCAGCCATGATCCCCTGGACCATTGTATGAGGTACGGAAAAGGTCGGCGGACACTCCGACGCATCGAGGACACCCAGGCGCCCGCTCGTCCCGGCGCCCACGTAGATGAGGCGGCCTCCCGCCTGAAACGCCTTGACCGTCGCGCGGATCGCCCGCTCGACCGCGGCGTTCTCCTTCGCGACGGCCCGGACGGCCTTCACGTCCTCCTCGTCCATGAGCCGGAGTATTCGGCGGACAGCCATCCGGTCCAGGCTGAGGCTCCGGGGATTCCGGCGCTCGGTTGTTGAACTGTGAATAGGTGAATGGGTGAATGGGTGAATAGGGGTTCTTGAAGGCTTCTTGCTTTCCCGATTCACCGACTCACCCATTGACCCATTCACCCTTCTTTTCCGATTCACCGATTCACCCGCTTCTAGAGAAATCTCTGTGGCTCGATGTTCCACCGCGCGGGGGATTCGTATCCGACGATTCGCGCCCCCGCTTCCCGGCCCGAACCCAGCGACAGGCCCACATCGCGCGGAGGGATGAACCTCTCCTTCCTTGTGTCGTAGACCGCCCGGACGAGCGGATAGAGAAGGCCCTTGGGTCCCTGCGCAACGACGATCCCCAGCAGGCCGTTCTCGAGCCGGACGAACGACCCGACGGGGTAGATGCCGACCGTCTGGACGAACTTGCGGGCGAGCTCCTCCTTGAAGTGGAACCGGCTCCACTCGATGACCTTTTCGAGCGCGGCGGTCGGCTCCATCCCCTTGTGGTACACGCGGTCGGACGTGATCGCGTCGTAGACGTCGACGATCGCCGCCATCTGGCCGTACAGGGAGATCTCCTCACCCGCGAGCTTCCGTGGATACCCCGATCCGTCGTACCGCTCGTGGTGCTCCCCGGCGACCCGCACGGCGGCGTCGGCAATCCCCGGCGTCTCGGAGAGGATCCGGCCGCTCTCGGCCGCGTGTTCCTTCATGATACCGAATTCCTCTTCCGTCAGCCGCCCGGGCTTGTTCAGGATCTCGAGAGGCACGCGCATCTTCCCCACGTCGTGGAGCAAGGCCCCGATGCCGATCTCGTCGATCGTCCCGCGGTCGAAGCCCATCTCCTTGGAGAACGAGACCATCAGGACGCAGACGCCGACCGAATGTTGAAACGTGTACTCGTCCTTCTGCCTCAGCCGCCCCAGGCTCAGCAGGGCGTCCTGGTTCCGAAAGATCGAGTCGACCATCCGCCCCACGACGCGGCCCACCTTTTCCACCTCGATCTGCCGGCCGAGACGAGCGTCCTCCATGAAGGTATGGGCGATCTGCTGGGCGTCGCGGTAGACGGCCTGAGCCGCGGCCATCTCCTCGCGGACGGGGACCGTCCTGGCCGTTTCTTCCCTGTCCGCCGCGGCCGCCGCAACGCGGGCGTGGATCTCCTCCCGGACCTCGGCTTCCGTCGGGGCGTCCGTCGCGTCGAGGCCCTTCGACGTGTCGATGTAGACCTCTCGGATGCCGGCCTGGACGATCTTCGCGATCGTCCGATCGCCGTCCACCCGGAAGCGCGTCGAAAAGAATGGATGCCCGAACCACCCGCAATCCAGGTCGTGGACAAACATCCCGGGCTTGAGACGTTCGACTGGAATCTTCTTGATCACTTGGAGATGCTATCCCCTCAGCGCCCGCGCGGCGTCCTTGGCGGCGTACGTGAGGATCATGTCCGCGCCGGCCCGGCGTATCGCGCCGAGGACTTCCATCATCACTCGCGTCTCGTCGATCCAGCCGTTCCGCCCCGCCGCCTTGATCATCGCGTACTCGCCCGACACGGAATAGGCGGCCACGGGAACGTCGAACTCGGCCCGGACGGCCGAGATCACGTCGAGGTAGGCGAGGGCCGGCTTTACTATCACGATATCGGCCCCCTCGTCGATGTCGAGCGACACTTCGCGGAGCGCCTCGCGGACGTTCGGCGGGTCCATCTGATAGCTCCGCCTGTCTCCGAACTGGGGCGTGGATTCCGCCGCGTCGCGGAACGGCGCGTAAAAAGCCGACGCGTATTTGGCCGCGTACGACATGATCGGGACCTGGGAGAAGCCCTCTTCGTCCAGCGCCTCGCGGATGCCGGCGACCCGGCCGTCCATCATGTCGGACGGGGCAACCATGTCCGCCCCCGCCCGGGCGTGGGCCAGCGCTTCCTTCGCCAGAACGTCGACCGTCTCGTCGTTCACGATCTCGCCGTTCCGGACGATGCCGCAATGGCCGTGGCTCGTGTATTCGCATAGACAGACGTCCGTGATGACGAGGAGGTCCGGCGCCTGATCCTTGATGGCCCGGATCGCCTGCGGGATCACCCCGTCCGGCCGAACCGCTTCGGACCCGGTCTCGTCCTTCCTCTCCGGGATCCCGAAGAGGATGACGGCGGGGATCCCCAGATCCTGGATCTCCCGGACTTCCTGCCCGAGATGGTCGATCGAAAGCTGGAAGATGCCCGGCATCGACGGGACTTCTTTCCGCGTGCCCTTCCCGTGGATGACGAACAGCGGCTGGATCAGGTTGTCGACGGAAAGGCGCGTCTCGCGCACCATCCGGCGGACGGTTTCGTTCGCCCTGAGGCGCCGCGGACGGTAGACCGGGAAGACAAGCGACTCGTCCTGTTTACTCATGGGAGCGTCCTTTCGTCTTGTAGTGGTCGACCAGCGCGTCCACCAGCGCTGGAATCGTGGCCTCCGCCGCCTCGACAGTGACGGGAAGACCCAGGCGCCGGACCGTCTCAGACGTGACCGGCCCGATCGAGGCGACCGTCACGCCCTTGAGCTTCAGCCTCGGAGATCCCTCGCCCAGCATCTCGATGAAGTTCGTCGCAGTCGAAGATGAGGTGAACGTGACGGCATCGATCGTCCCGTCATCCAGCCCCTTGCGAACTTCCTCAATCGCGCCCGTCTGCGGCCGGATCGTCCGGTACGCCGGGACGACGTCGACGGTCGCTCCTCGAGCCCGAAGCTCCAGCGGCAGGACCTCGCGCGCCTCGGCCGCCCGAGGGATCAGGATTCTCGATCCACGGATCGCCTCCCGCGGGAGAACGTCGAGGACGCCTTCGGCCTGGAATACCTTGGCCGTGAGGTCGGGCCGGACGCCCCACTTTTCGATCGCCTCGCCAGTCGCCGGACCGATGGCGGCGATCTTCGCCCCCTCCAGGACGCGGGCGTCTTTCCCCGCCCCCCAGAGCCGCTCGAAGAAGCGAGCGACGCCGTTCACGCTCGTGAAGATGACGACGTGATAGGCCGCGATCCGCTCGATCGCCTTGTCCAGAAGCGCGAAGGAGTCGGGCGGAGCGATCTCGATCGTCGGGCACTCGAGCACGTCCGCGCCAAGCGAAACAAGGCGGCTCGAAAGGGCCGAAGCCTGCGTGCGCGTGCGTGTGACGACGACCCGCCTGCCGAAAAGGGGGAGGACCTCGAACCAGTTCAGCTTGTCGCGGAGAGAGACGACGTCCCCGACGACGATCAGCGCGGGCGGCTTGATGTCGGCCCGGACAGCTTCGGCGGAAATCGTCTCGAGCGTCCCCGTCACGGTCTTCTGCCGGGGGGTCGTTCCCCACTGGATCACGGCAACGAGCGTGGAAGGAGATCGTCCGTGGGCGATCAGGCTCTCGGCGATGCCAGGCAGGTTCCCGACGCCCATGAAGAAGACGAGCGAGCCGATCCTGGCCAAAGCGTCCCAGTCGATGTTCGATTCTGCCTTCGTCGGGTCCTCGTGACCCGTCACGATCGCCGCCGTAGCCGTGAAGTCGCGGTGCGTGAGGGGGATGCCCGCGTAGGCCGGCACGGCCACGGCCGCCGTGACGCCCGGGACGACCTCGAAGGCGATTCCCGCCTCAGCCAGCTCCTCCGCCTCCTCTCCCCCCCGGCCGAAGACGAACGGGTCTCCCCCCTTGAGCCGGACGACGACCTTCCCCTCCCGCGCCCGCGCGACGATCAGGTCGTTGATCCCTTCCTGGGGAACCGTGTGCGCCCCGCCCTTCTTCCCCACGTAGAGTTTCTCGGCGTCGGGCCGGGCGTACGAGAGAAGGCGGGGCGAGGCAAGATAGTCGTACACGACGACGTCCGCCCGCTCGATCGCCTCCTTCCCCTTGAGCGTGATGAGCCCCGGATCGCCCGGACCCGCCCCGACCAGGATGACCTTGCCCGCTTCGCCCAATCAAACACCCCCACCCTGACCCTCCCCCGTCAAGGGGGAGGGAATCTTTGTGTGGCTCTCCCCTGCCCTTGTCCGGGATTCCCGGACAAAGGGGGAGGGGACAATCCGCGTTCTTCCCGAACCGGCGGCTTGGTAGACGGCATCCAGGATCTCGCGTCCGCCCCGCTCCAGGATTTGCTCAGCGAGTGTGACGCCCAGCGTTTCGGCCTGGTCCGAGGCCCCCTCGACCTGGTCCCGGATCACGGTCCGGCCGTCGAGGGATGCGACCAGCCCGGAGATCTCGATCGATCCGCCTGACACGACCGCGTGGGCCGCGATCGGCACCTGACATCCCCCTTCGAGACGCCGGAGGAAAGCCCGCTCCGCGCTGACGGCCGTTCGCGTTCCAACATGATCAAGGGATGAAATCCGCCCGTTCGTCTCCGAATCGTTCATGCGCGTTTCGATCCCAATCGCCCCTTGCCCGACGGCGGGGAGGAGCGTCTCAACGTCCAGAAACGCCGAAACCCTGCCGGCGAGCCCCATCCGCCTCAGGCCCGCCGCAGCCAGGACAATCGCGTCGTACTCGCCCGACTCAAACTTCCGAACCCGCGTGTCCACGTTGCCCCGGAGCGTCGTGATTTCGAGATCGGGCCGGAGGTGAAGAAGCTGGGCCTGCCGCCGGAGCGAGCTCGTCCCGACGCGCGCCCCTTTCGGAAGCTCGTCGAGTGAAGCAGAGTCTCGTGCGAGAAGGGCGTCGCGCGGGTCTTCGCGTTCGAGGACGGCGGCCAGCCCCAGCCCGTCCGGGAAGAAGGCGGGAACATCCTTGAGCGAGTGAACGGCGAGGTCGACCTCGCCCGCGAGAAGCGCCTCCTCGATCTCTTTCACGAACAATCCCTTCCCGCCCACCTGCGCCAGAGGGGAGTCGAGGATCTTGTCGCCCGTCGTCTTGATCGTGACGATCTCGACCGCTAGGCCGGGGTCCGCGCCCCGGAGAAGACCTAAGACGTGGTTTGCCTGCCAGAGGGCCAGGGCGCTTCCTCGCGTGCCGATCCGAAGCCTGTTCTTTCTCATCCCGCCCCTCCGGGAGCGGAGGACTGAGGACCGGCCGGCGAACCCTCTCCCGGCGTATCCCCCCCTGACCCACCTTTTTCCAAGGGCGGACTGCCAGACTCCCTCTCCTTGCCCGCCTTGTGATGGTGGGGCGGGAAGCTCTCGTCCAGGTTGAAGAGGCGCCGCGCGGCGGCGATGAACGCCTCGCCCTCCGAGACGCCCGCTTCCGCCTTGATCGCCACGATCGCGGGGTGAAGGATCTTCCGGACGATCGCCTGCGTGAGGGCGTCGATGGCCTGCCGTCCCTTCTCGTCGATCCCGTTGAGACGCGAGAAGGTCTTCGAAAGCTCCTCCCGCCGGACGGCCTCCGCCTTCTCCGAGAGGGCCGTGATCGTCGGAACGGCCGACAGCCCTCTGCTTCGGTCGAGGAACGCGTCCGCTTCCTGGGCGACGATCGCCTCCGCCCTCTCCGCCTCCACCCGCCGGTTGTCGAGGTTCTGGTCGACGACCGCCTGGAGGTCGTCGATGTTGTAGAGGTAGACGTTCTCCAGATCGCCGACGTCGGCGTCGATGTCGCGCGGAACGGCGATGTCGATGAAGAAGATCGGACGGCCCCGCCGCTCGCGCATTATCCGCTGGACAGTTTCGGCGTGGATGATCGTCCGGGGGGCATCGGTGCAGGAGATGGCGATGTCCGACTCGCGGAGGGCGGCCGGAAACTCCTCGAACGAGATCGCGCGCCCTCCCAGCTCGTCGGCCAGGCCCGCCGCCCGCTCGATCGTCCGGCTCGCCACGAGGAGCCTCTTCGCGCCTGCCGCGACGAGGTGCCGCGCGGCCAGTTCCCCCATTTCGCCGGCCCCGATCAGAAGGACCTCCTTCTGGCCCAGGTCGTCGAAGATCTGCTTCGCCAGCTCGACGGCCGCGTAGCTCACGGAGACGGCGTTCTCGGCGATCCGGGTCTCCGTCCGCACCCTCTTGGCGACCTGGATCGCCTTCTGGAAGAGGCGGTTCAGGACCGGCCCCGTCGTCCCCGCCTCCATCGCCGCCTCGAAGGCGCCCTTGAACTGCCCAAGGACCTGCGGCTCGCCCAGGATCATCGAGTCCAGGCTCGACGCCACGCGGAAGAGATGGCGCACCGCGTCGCGCCCCGCGTGAACGTAGAGGACCGGGTCCAGCACCTCGCGGGCAATCCCGTGGTGGCGCGAGAGGAACCCCCGGACCTCGGCAATGAAGGGATCGGATGAGCGCTCGCCAGCGCCCCCGGGACGGGCGACGACCTCCACCCTGTTGCACGTCGACAGGAAAGCCACCTCGTCCGACCCGGGCAGTCCACGTAGACCTTCCAGCGCGTCGGCGAGGCTCCGCTGGGAGACGGCCAGGCGCTCGCGCACCTCGACCGGGGCCGTCTTGTAGCTCACCCCCATCACGATGACGTTGTTCACGGTCTCGGCTCGTCAGGCAAAGGAGTGAAGACCCTTGTAGAGCAGAGCGACGCCGATGAAAGCCGCAAGGATGAGGCCGAGCCCCGTGACCCCCAGGAGCGAGGCCCGATGCCCCCGCCAGCCCAGGACGATCCGCCCGCTCATGATCAGGCCGTAGAGGAGCCATGTCCCGAAACCCAGGACCTGCTTGGGATCCCAGAACCAGAGGAGGCCCCAGGCATGCGTCGCGAGGATCGATCCCGAAACAATTCCGACCGTCACGAGGGGAAAACCGACGGCGACGATCCTGAACGAAAGCTGGTCCAGCGTCTCGAGCGGGGGAAGACGCCGCGTCCAGCCGGTCATGCGCTTCGCCTTGAGGGCCCGCTCGTGGAAGAGATAGAGGAGGGATACGAGACCCGCCAGGACGAACGCCGCGTGGCCCCCAAGGATGAAAAGGGCGTGGAACCGGAACCAGACGCTCCGGAGCGCGGGAGAAAGGCCCGCCGCCTCCTTCGGGAGATGGGAGGCGGACGCGAGGGCGATGAAGACGAAGGGGATGACGAACGCCCCGAGGACCCGCGTCCGCATGCGCCCCTCGACGATCAGGTAGACGAGGACGAGTGCCCATGTGAAGAAGAGCGTGACCTCGAAGAGGTTCGTGGCCGGGAGCGTCCCCGCTTGGACATACCGCGCGACGATCGCGAGGGTGTGGACGGCGAACCCCGCCAGGGCGGCGTAGAACGCCGCACGGCCGATCCTCTCGCCGGGAACGAGGACGGCCCCGAGGACCAGGCCCATGGCAAGGGCGTACCCGGCCAGAGTCACGTAGAAAAGGTGGAGATCCATTGACAGTTCACGCCTCGATGGGGGGACAAGCCCTCGGATTATAGACGACCACTTGGAGCCAAGGCAAGACAGCGGGATAAGGAACCTTTCTGGGCTTCAATGGACCATTCCCCGATTTCGCAGCCTTCAGTCCGGTGGCGACGCCGTGCCGGCCCCCGCCAGGATTGAAATAAATGTCTCTTCCACGGGGCTAAGGGGCGCCCCTTTCCGATGGACGACGCCTAGGACGCGCGTGATCGGCGGGCCGGAGAGCGGGCGGACGACCAGACGCTTTCCCCGGGCCGCCTCGGCCACGGCCGTCTCGGGGAGGATCGCGATCCCCAGCCCCATCTCGACGGAGACTCGGATCGTGTCGAGGTAGGGGATCTCCTGGACGGCGCCGGGGGGGACTTTCGCTTTCCGGAAGGCGGCCTCGATCGCCGTCCGCGTCGTCGTGCCAACCTGGGGGAGAAGAAGAGCCTCGCCCGACAGCCGGCCCAGAGGGACCTCCTTGAGATCGGCGAGAGGGTGGCCGATCAGCAGAGCGGCGACGAAACGGTCCTCCCAGACGGGCTTGAGGACAAGCCCGGCCCGCCGTGTGGGAAGCGTCACGACGCCGAGGTCGATCTCGCCCGATGCAACTTTCTCGATGATCTCCTCCGACCCCCCGTACACGACGCGGAGGCGGACGTCCGCGCGCCTCCGGCGGAATTCCCTCATGGGGGCGGGCAAGCGGTGGAGGGCGATGTGATGGCTTGTCCCGAGGACGAGAGAGCGCCGCGCGGCCCCCGCCGCCTCGCGGACCCGCCGGGAGACTTCCTCCACGCGGCGGAGGAGGGCGGCGCCTTCGCCCGCGAGGCTCCGGCCCGCCGCCGTGAGGCGCATTCCCCGCCCTGCCCGTTCGAAGAGACGGGCGCCCAAGTCCTCTTCGAAGAGCTTGATCTGCCGGCTCAAGGCCGGCTGGGTGCGGTGCCGCTTGTCCGCCGCGGCCCGGATGCTCCCCGTCTCGACGACGGCAAGGAATGTCCGAAGCGCTTCCAGATCCATTCAATTATCTTATCACTGCGAGAGAATTATTCAACTTTTCTTATATACGGCCTCCTGGCATAATTGTTCTCGTAAACGACAAGCCGCGGAGAGGACCCATGCCTTTGACGCTTCTCGACAAGATCTGGAACGCCCACGTCGTCCGGGAGGAACCGGGCGAGGCCGCGCTCATCTACATCGACCGTCATCTCGTCCATGAAGTCACCTCGCCCCAGGCGTTCGAGGGGCTCCGGACGGCGGGACGGAAGGTTCGGAGGCCCGAGGCGGTCTTCGCCGTCCCGGACCACAACGTCCCGACGAAGGACCGGGCGAAGGGAATCGCCGATCCCGTCTCCGCCCTCCAGGTGGAGACCCTCCGGCGAAACTGCCGGGAGTTCGGCATCACCCTCTTCGACATGGGCGACAAGCGCCAGGGGGTCGTCCATGTCATGGCCCCGGAGCAGGGGATCTCGCTCCCCGGCGCGACGATCGTCTGCGGCGACTCTCACACGGCGACGCACGGGGCCATGGGGGCCC
Organism: Nitrospiria bacterium; assembly: GCA_919903025.1. Classification (GTDB taxonomy): domain Bacteria; phylum Nitrospirota; class RBG-16-64-22; order RBG-16-64-22; family RBG-16-64-22; genus RBG-16-64-22. The sequence continues at coordinate 9,339 of CAKKSE010000150.1, forward strand.
TGGCCTTCGGGATCGGGACGAGCGAGGTGGAGCACGTTCTCGCGACCTCCTGCCTCGTTCAAAAGAAACCCAAGGCGATGGAGATTCGCGTGGAGGGACGCCCGCATCCGGCCGTCACGGCCAAGGACCTGATTCTCGCCGTCATCGGGCGGATCGGCACGGCGGGCGGCACGGGGTACGCCGTCGAGTTCACGGGGGAGGCGGTCCGCGGCCTCTCGATGGAAGGGCGGATGACCCTCTGCAACATGGCGATCGAGGCCGGCGCGCGCTCCGGGATGGTCGCGCCCGACGAGAAGACGTTCGAGTACCTGAAGGGCCGGCCCTACGCGCCCAAGGGGGCGGATTGGAACAGGGCCGTCGAGTCGTGGCGAGCGCTCCCGTCCGATCCGGGGGCGCGGTACGACCGCGAGATCGTCTTCCGGGCGGAGGAGATCGCTCCCCAGGTCACGTGGGGGACGAGCCCGGAGATGGTCGTGCCGGTCGACGGCCGAGTCCCCGACCCGGCCGCGGAGAAAGATCCCGTCCGACGCGCCGCGATGGAAAAAGCGCTCGGCTATATGGGTCTCTCCCCGAACACGCCGATCATCGAGATCCCGATCGACCGCGTCTTCATCGGCTCCTGCACGAACGGCCGGATCGAGGACCTGCGCGAGGCGGCCCGCGTCGCCAAGGGAAAGCGCGTCGCGGCCGGCGTCTCGGCCATGGTCGTGCCCGGCTCGGGCCTCGTGAAGGAACAGGCGGAGCGGGAGGGCCTCGATGGAATCTTCATTGAAGCGGGATTCGAGTGGCGGGAACCGGGGTGCTCCATGTGCCTCGCCATGAACGATGACGTCCTCGCGCCGGGCGAGAGGTGCGCCTCCACATCGAACCGGAACTTCGAGGGGCGGCAGGGAAAAGGCGGACGGACGCACCTCGTCTCCCCCGCGATGGCGGCCGCAGCGGCCATCGCGGGGCGCTTCGTTGACGTAAGAAAGGAGTAATTCAATGCAGGCGTTTACCGTTCTCGAATCCGTTGTCATGCCCCTGGATCGTCCCAACGTCGACACGGACGCGATCATCCCCAAGCAGTTCCTCAAGACGATTGCGCGGACGGGGCTGGGAATAAACCTTTTCTTCGACTGGCGCTACAAGGAAGACGGAAGCCCGAAGCCGGACTTCGTCCTGAACGATCCGCTGTACCAGGGAACGAAGATCCTCCTCGCGCGGGAGAATTTCGGATGCGGCTCGTCGCGGGAGCACGCCCCCTGGGCGCTCCTCGACTACGGTTTCCGGTGCATCATCGCGCCGTCTTTCGCCGACATCTTCTTCAGCAACTGCTTCAAGAACGGGATACTCCCGGTCGTCCTCCCCGCGGACGACGTGGACCGCCTCTTCCGTGACGCCGCGAAGACGCCCGGATTCCGCGTAAGCGTCGACCTTGCGTCCCAGACGGTCATCACACAGGACGGAGCGGTTCATTCGTTCCAGATCGATCCCTTCCGGAAGGAATGCCTCCTCAATGGACTCGACGAGATCGGCCTGACCCTCCGGCACGAGCCGGAGATCGCGGCCTACGAAACCAGACGCCGCGCCGAAGCCCCCTGGCTGTTCGCTCTCCGGTAAGCCCCCGCCGAAACCATTGACGCATCCAGACCGCCGGGGGCATATTGATCGCCGACCGTCTGAAAGCCCAATCGAGGGAAGACCGTGGAGCGCCAACTGGAGCCTGAACGCAAACTCGCTCGGTCGCTCGTCCTGGACGAGATGTTTGACCTGGAGCTTTACAAGCGGCTGAGGGCGATCGCGGACGGCGGCCTCGCGCGGATGCTCGACAAACTCATCCCGATCGAGGTCAAGCACGTCAATTTCTGGCAGGAGTTCTTCGACCTTCGCGTCGACGGGCTCGACATCGGCCGAAGGATCAAGCTCGCTCTGATCGCGGGGCTCTGCCGCCTCTTCGGCAGGACGGCCATCCACCTGGTCCTCGAGGCCACGGAGATCTACGGCCTCCGAAAATACCTCTCCATCTGGGACGCCTACAAGGACAAGCCGCTCGGCCAGGCGGTCCGGGAGGTCCTCACCGACGAGTTCAAGCACGAGGACGCGATCGTCTCGGAGCTCGTGGAGCGGAAGATCAACCCGGAAAAGATCCGGAACGTCTTCCTGGGATTCAACGACGGCCTGGTGGAAATCCTCGGCGCCGTGAGCGGCTTCTTCGCCGCCTTCGGCGAGGCCGCCTCCGTCCTCGTCGCGAGCCTTACCGTGGCCGTCGCTGGATCGTTGTCCATGGCCGCAGGCGTCTTCGCCTCGACCAGCTCGGAGAAGGAAGTCGTCCGGATGGAGCAGGGCAAGGCGCGGTTCCTCGGTGCCGACAATGGATCGGCCGGCGAAGAGGGGCGGCCGATCTCCCTGGCCTTTGTCGTTGGCGTCAGCTACTTCATCGGCGCGATGGTTCCCATCGTCCCCGTCCTTTTCGGCGCCCGGAGCCTCGCTCTCTCCGTCCTCGCGGGGGGTGGCATGGCCGCCCTCGTCTCGCTTGTCCTGGCCTACCTGTCAGGGATGGACGTGAGGAAGCGAATCGCCATGAACTTGTTCATCATCGCTCTTGCGGTGAGCGTCACGTATGCGATCGGCCTTGCGGCCAAGAGCTTGTGGGGGATCGCAGTCTAGCTCCATCAGCAGGGACCCGAATGCCGCGCCCGAAACTGTCCGCTAAACAACTCTCCCTTCTCCTGGAAATCGTCTCCCAGCAGACCGCCCCTTTTCGGGAGCACCGCGTCGCCGCGGTCGTGAAGCGCGCCCTCACAGAAGGCCTCGTGCCGTTCTTCGAGGACCCAGCGGGCAACATCGTCGTCGGCGTTCCCTCCCGAGCGGCCTACGCGCGGCTGGTCCGGGAGAAAAGCAGAGAGCCCGTCCGCCTCTACATGGCGCACATGGACCATCCCGGCTTCCACGGCCTCTCATGGATCGCGGCGGATCGTCTCAAGGTGAGGTGGCACGGGGCGTCTTCCGTCAAGCGCCTCATTGGCGCCCCGGTATGGATCGCCATGGCCGGCAAGAGCGAGGTCGGAGGAAGAATTGCCGCGGTAAAGCTGGCCAGGTCCGGCCGTGGAATCGACACGGCCGAAATCCGGATAGACTCGACGTTCCGGCCCCGCAACGCCGCCGGAACGCTCTTCGGCGGCTTTCGGTTCAGGTCTCCCGCGTGGACAATCGGGAACCGGCTGTACACGAGGGCGGCCGATGACCTCGTCGGCGTCTTCTCAATCGTTTCGACGGCCGTCCGCTTTTGCTCCCGACGGAGGAGAGGACCCTCCCCTCCGTTCATCGGCCTCCTCACGCGAGCGGAGGAAGTGGGCTTCATCGGCGCCATCGCCCACTTCGACTTGGGCTGGCTAACGCGCGCCGGGCGGCCGATCATTTGCGTCAGCCTCGAAACTTCCAGGACCCTCCCCGGGGCCGCGATCGGCCGAGGCCCGGTCGTCCGGTTGGGGGACCGCCAGACCGTCTTCGACCCCGGGGAAACAGCGGTGCTTTCGAGCGCCGCTGAAAAAACCCTCGGGAAGAACCACCAGCGCCGGATCATGGATGCCGGGACGTGCGAGGCAACCGCGGCCCTGGCGTTCGGCTTTCCGGCCGTTGGAATCTCCGTCCCCCTCGGGAACTATCACAACCAATCGCTTGAAGGCGGTCCCGACAGCCGCGGCCCCGGCGGCCCCGCTCCCGAATTCGTCGACCTGAGAGACGTGGCTGGTGAAATCGCCCTGTGCGCCGCCCTCCTGAAACCGGACCTTCCGTGGGCCAACCCGTGGCGCGCGCTCAAGGAGACCCTTCGGAAGCGGTTTTCCAGGTACAGCCATCTCCTCTCCAGCCAGATGCGGGAGAGCGTTCAGCCTTCAGCACTCAGCGCAAAGCGAAAACATGGGACGTGCCGAACTTTCTGAATGCCAAAAGCTGTTCGCTGAATGCTGACCGCTGTCGTTTTCGGCTTGCCGAACGGGGGCGCCTGGCCTAATGTACCCCGGCCCTCAGGCCCTCACATCATGACGCCGAGAAAGTCGCCGCAATGACGCACGCCGTCGCCGGGAAACCGCCGGATGTCCTGTTCCTCATGGCCTCCGGGTGCCCGTGCCCGCACTGCTCGAACGTCCTCCAGGGGCTGACCCAGCTCGTCCATGAAGGAACGATCGGGAGGCTCGAGGTCGTCAACGTGACGGCGTTTCCCGACCGCGCGGAGGTTCTGGGCGTCGATACGATCCCCTGGGTCCGGATCGGTCCGTTCGAGCTGGAGGGAATGCTCTCCCTCGCCGAACTCCGCGAGTGGCTGGGCCGGAAAGACAACGAAGAGGGGATGGCGGCGTACTTCGAGTATCTCCTCGCCTCCGGCCGACGGGAGAAGGTCGTGCGGATCGTCCGCCGGCAGCCGGAGCGGATGAGCGCGCTGATCCGGCTCCTTGGGGGCGGCAAGACGACCCTCCACGTTCGGCTCGGGATCGGCGCCGTGCTGGAGGAACTGCAGGGAACGGAGGCGGTCCGCTCCGTCGTCCAGGAGCTGGGCCGCCTCACGACGCACGGCGACGCGCGGGTCCGGGGAGACGCCTGTTACCTCCTGACGTTCACGCACACCACCGAAGCCGTTCCCTATCTCACGGCCTGCCGCCAGGACTTGGACAAGGACGTGCGCGAGATCGCCAAAGAGGCCCTCGAAGTTCTGCGCGCGGACGGCGTTCATCCCGCCCTGATGAAAAGCGCCATCCGGCAGGCAGGCCCGCCTTGACAGAGCCTTGGGCGTGGGCTATCATCCTTCCCGTTCGTACAATCAACGTCTTGGGGGCTGTAGCGCAGTTGGGAGCGCGCGTGAATGGCATTCACGAGGTCAGGGGTTCGATCCCCCTCAGCTCCACCAGAATTCAGGAGAGCCCTCCTTCGCCAAGCTCACGTCTTCCCCGTGCCAATGCCCGCAGGATCGGACGGCCAAGGATGGAACTCACACAGCGTCCTCCTTCGGAGGACAGCCGTTCGATCCCCCTCAGCTCCACCAAAAAGTTATCAATGATTTCGCCCTTGACGCGGGCAGAGAGCGTGTGACATAGTGATCGGCAGATCGTGGTCCGGTTTTTGTTCCAGTTGAATGCAGAGCCATTTCAACCGCAAAGCCAAACCGCTTTGCGGTTTTTTTGTGCCTATGTTCGCCGGAACGTTTCGGCCCGACAATCCTCAACGGCTCGGAGGTCCCCCATGGCAACAAGGGGGAGGCGGGCCGAGATCCCCGCACGTCGGGGGGTTCCGGCGAAAAGGAGGTGATTGACAAATGGCACAAGGAACCGTGAAGTGGTTCAACGATGCGAAAGGGTTCGGCTTTATCGCCCAGGAGGGCGGCAAGGACGTCTTCGTGCACTTCTCCGCGATCCAGAACGAGGGATTCAAGACCCTCGCCGAGGGAGAAGCGGTGGAGTTTGAAGTGACCCAGGGTCCGAAGGGACCCCAGGCATCCAACGTTCGCAAGGCCTAACGCTCTTTTCCGCATAGGAATTGCGAAGAACCATCGGCCCGGTCCCGCTCCGCGGGGCCGGGCCGTTCTTTTTTCCTCTGGAAACGCTTGGCCAT
>CAKKSE010000151.1 GCA_919903025.1 Nitrospiria bacterium
TCCTGTGAGACTAGGGTGCGGCCGGCACCGCCTAACCTCTCCGCGCGCATTGATTCCATCTCGCTTCAACAGGACGATGACCCCACGACCGATGATGCCTACTACCCGGGCGTTTTGACGGTTTCCGGCTCGGTGGTGAATAGGGGCCCAGGCGCCGCTTCCGGCTCATTCACTTCCGTGTATGAGTATTGGCAGGTGCTTCAAAACACCCCACCCCTCCGAGAAACGCTCGGAACAAGAGGCCTCTCCGTCACGACAGAGATGCCTCCGGACGCGCGCGCGTGGCGGTCGGTGTTGCCGTCTGGTGGAGTCGATCTCGGCTTGGGTTCCTATAAGGTTCGGTTATGCGCCAACCGTCCGCCCCCAGGTGTTCCCGAAACAGACCGTTCGGACAGGAGCAACTGCGCGGAGAAGATAATCCACATCGTCCGTCGCCCCGCCCCCTCGGTTGACCTGACTATTACAGACGACAACAACGTAGACCAACTGCAAGGACCAGGCGGCGCTCTCCAAGGACAGTCCTTTGGAGGCGCGCACCGTCTCTCCTGGATTTCCACGGATGTCCGTCCCAACTCCTGCACTCTGACACAGGGGATGCCGGAGAGCCGCGTGCTCCTTTCGGGCGCTCCCGAGGAAAACGCCGCTGGCATTTCCACCGACGGGCTGGTCTCTTCCGGCTACACCTACAGTATCACCTGCCAGAGCGTCCCCGGCTCTCCAGTGCCGGCCGTTTCCGACTCCGTTACCATTTACATCAACAATCCTTCCGTCTCCTGCCGCGCGCCCGAAGAAGAAGCGGTGGTAGGCGACGATGTTGTCTGGACCGGCACAGTAACTCCTCCCGCGCTACCCGCGGGGAGCGGCTCTTACTCTTTCCGCTGGAAAGGCACCGACCTTCCTTCTGCCGGCATTTCAACTCCCAATCCCTCGTATACAGCGCGCTACGGCAGTGCGGGAAGGAAGACCATGGAACTCCGCCTCTCCGCTCCCGGACGGTTCCCCCTCTCTACTTCCTGTGAGACTAGGGTGCGGCCGGCACCGCCTAACCTCTCCGCGCGCATTGATT
>CAKKSE010000152.1 GCA_919903025.1 Nitrospiria bacterium
CCCGGCTCGACCGCGACGATGATGCTGTCGTTCGCGTTGTCGGCCAGGGCGCGGAAGTTCGCCTCGCTCTCCTCGATCGCACGCCTCTCCATTTCTTCGCGTGAGCGCAATACACGCCGAGAACGCAAGTTTTGGAACAGGATGACCAGGCCGAGCGAGTAGAGAACCAAGGCGGCCGCCAATCCAAGGAGGACGTGCCCGGCACGACGCCCGCGATCGATGTCCCGATGGATCGGCTCTTCCCCCTCACCCAGCTTGTTCATCGTTTCGAGGAAGCCGGCTTCCGCCTCGGCCAGTTCGGCGGACGGCACTCCATACGAGCGTTGCCCCGCCGGATGACGCCCTTCCCGAACCCGCGCATACGACTCGAACAGCTTGCGTTCAGAAGCGAGCCACGCCTCGTACGTCGTGGAGAGTTCGCCGACGCGCAGAGCGAGCTCCGGGTTGTACTGTGCCAGCCGGCGGTATTCTGCGCGAAGATCGTCCGCCGCGACCGCGGCCTCATTCAGCTCGCGGCCCGCGGAGACGACGTCTCCCGTCCTGATCAGCCTGGTCTGGACTTCCTTGATCGCGAGAAGCGGCCGCCTCATGGCGTCCAGCATTTGAATGGCCGCTTGGCCGCTTTCGCCCTGTTGAATCCGCCCGGGCAAACCCAGGACGAGAATGGCTGAGACAAACACCGCGACCCCGAAAGCCCCCGGTGTCCAAAAGAACCGAACCGGCCTCATCCCCCCCCCCCCGCTTGTCGGATGGTGGAGGAGACGCATTCGAGGGCATTCCTTTGGGGCGAGAGGGTATTTGCCATGGAATCCCAATAAGATGCACATGCCTTGGGCGGAACGGCGCACAGGCGCTGGTCCGGTATCGGCAGAAGCCGCCTTGGACTTTAGCGTTTTTTCCGGTTCTTCCGGATTGTGTTGAGGAGATGATGACATGGAGCAGACTTGACCAGCTTCCCAAGCTCTGATATCATTTACTTATTGACGATATCACACGGAGATTTTGCGGATGCCCAGAACGGTAATCAGCCTTGATCCCGATGACAAAGTTTGGCTGGACAAGGAAGCCAAGTCCCGCCGGGTTCCGATGACGCAGATCGTTCGCGAGGCTGTACGCAGGCTTCGTCAGGAGCGAGGCGTCACAGCCCCCGACTTCGACCAGATCGTTCGGGACACCGCCGGAATATGGAAGGGCGAGGGCGGTCTGGCCTACCAGCGCGCACGGCGCGCCGAATGGGACAAGACCGCGTGAGGCTTCTTATCGACTCGGTCATCCTCATCGACCACTTCAACGGAATCGAGCGCGCGACGGCTTACCTCGCTTCGACCCAAGGGCAGGCGGCGATCTCCGTCATCACGCGGGCCGAGGTTCTCGCCGGCTTCGACGAGGCGGGCGCCATCGCGGCCCAGCGCCTCCTGGACTGCTTCCCCACTCTCCCAATCGAAAAGGAGACCGCCGATCTCGCCGCGCGCCTCAGGCGCGCTTACCGATGGAAGCTTCCGGACGCCTTCCAGGCGGCTCTGGCCCAGAAGAACGGACTGCGCCTCGTCACGCGCAACACGAGCGATTTTCCCCCCGACCGCCATTCCTTCGTTCTCGTCCCATACGACGTGTGACAAGCGCCCCATTTATTGACAATAGGACAGATGTCCTGTATCCTTAGGCCAAGTTTCCGATCAGAGTGGAGGATGGCATGGCTGGCGCGTCTGTCGAGACAATCGCCCGCCTCTTCGGCGGAAAGAAAACCCTGGGCGCAGTCCCCGCGCCCAGACAACAAATAGAAATCATCGAACGTGGAATCCCCTGGAAGGCCCTCGTTCATCTCAAGGAAGCTCTCAATCTCACCGACCGGGAGTTCGCCCATACCCTCGGCATCAGCGAGCGAACACTGAGCCGCAAGCGTGGGGCCGGGAACCGTTTGAATCTTCTCATCAGCGACCGGCTGTTCCGCCTCGCCCGGATCAGCGCCATGGCGATCGATATCTTCGAGACCCCCCAAGAAGCGGCCGCGTGGCTGAAGGAACCGCAGTTCGGCCTCGGAGAAAGGACCCCTCTCGACCTCCTGAGGACGGAACTGGGAGCAAGAGAGGTTGAAGACCTCCTCGGACGGCTCAAACACGGAGTGCTCGCCTGATTACGGCTTGGCGGATTGTCCTCGATTCCGCCGTGGACGCCGCCTTCAGCGGCATCGGCGCGCGCGATTATCCCGGGCGATGGAACCAACGCGGCGTTCCCGTCGTCTACGCCGCGGAAGCCCTCTCGCTCTCGGCTCTCGAAGTTGCCGCGCACTTTCGATCGCGCACCCCGCGCCTTTCGTTCGTTTCCTTCGAGGTCCGAATCCCCGGCGGGGTTGAAGTTCATTCCCTCGATCCGGACCAGCTTCCGAACGATTGGCGGCAGGAGCCTCCGCCCTCATCCACCCAGGAGTTGGGAACCCGGCTCATCCGAAACGCGGCGGTCCTCAGGGTCCCGTCCGCGATCGTCCCGGTCGAAAGGAACATGGTGCTCAATCCCGATCATCCCCAATTCCGCAAGATCAGGATCTCGGGTCCCGAACCGTTTGTCTTCGATTCCAGAATGTGGAAGTAATAACCTGGAAAATGCGGTTGAACCGCGGAGCACGCAGAGAACGCAAAGGAGTCCGAGGGGAGTCCAGTCCGGGAGGACTCCGGACTCTTCGGAGAGTCCTTCGGACCAGAGAGGAGGGGAACACGGGGGCATCAGTTCAGGCGGGTTCGGTGACCCGCCCTACGAAAAGCCCCGTAGGGCAGCACACCGTGCCTGCCCTACACCCTACGAAAAGCCCGCGTAGGGTAGCACTCTTCGGAGAGTCCTTCGGACCAGAGAGGAGGGGAGCACGGGGGCATCAGTAGTTCAGGCGGGTTCGGTGACCCGCCCTACGAAAAGCCCCGTAGTTCAGGCGGGTTCGGTGACCCGCCCTACGAAAAGCCCGCGTAGGGCAGCACACCGTGCCTGCCCTTCACCCTACGAAAAGCCCCCGTAGGGCAGTAGCGCCGTGTCTGCTCTTCACCCGCCGCGGGGGGCGCCCGCCGAACCCGCCTTGCGGGCCTTCTCGAGCTCGGCAAGAGACTCTCGGATCATTCCCGCTTCGCGGCTGTCGGGCGGCAGTTCCTTGAGCAGGCCGCGCCAGACCTTCTCCGCGTAGTCGAACCGGCCCTGCTTCGCGAAGACGAGGCCGCGCATCCAGCGCGCCGGACCGCTCTTCGGCGACGTCTTGAGCGCTTCTTCGAGCGACTTCGCCGCCTTGTCGAGATGCCCGGCCTGGAGCATGAGCGTGGCCACGCCCAGGTGAGCTTCTTCGTTCCTCGAATCGACTGACAGGACCTTCCTGTACCGTTCGAGGGCGTCATCCAGCCGCCCCAGCGCGATGTACGAGCGGGCGAGCATCAACTGCCCGCCCGTGTCGTTCGGATTGTCAGCAAGCTTGGCCTCGAGACGGGCGACCATCCCCGCCACGTCGAGTCCCCCGCTCTCGGCCGGAGGATGACCCGCCTCCGGTTTGGCCGCCGCCCTCCACTGCCCCAGAAACCCGTACGCGCCCGCCGCGAGGACACCCGCCAGAACGACGCCCATTAACCCCGCCATCCTGTTGAGCGTAACCAGGCCGGAGAGGTCCGGGGATGGCGCCGACGCGAGAGTTTTCGCGCCTCGTCCCAGCTTCTCGAACTCAGCGAGCGCTTCCACCGCCCTTCCTTCGTAGACAGGCCTGAGCTCTCCGTATTCGTTCTCGCTGATCCGGCCGTCCGAATGCTGTTCTTCAAGGTCCTTGAGGTTCCGGAGGGCTTCCGCCTTCGCCCGCTCCGCATCGGAGACGGCGCTTTTCCCCTCGCCCTCCACGCCGACGGGCAAAGGACCCGTCTTCCCGGTCAACAGCGGCCAGAAGACGAGGACGGCCCCAGCGACGAAAAGAAGCGCCATGACCAGGATCGCGGCGGTCATGGAACGTCCTCATCGGGGAGCTTCTCGATCTCCTGCTGAAGGCGTTTTTTCAACTTCGGGTCGACCGGCGCTCCCGCTAACGGCCGGTCTCTTCTCACGCGCCTGCGAAGATAGACAAACAGGACCCCGCTGGCGGCCAGAAACGCCGCTGTCGGTCCCACCCAGATGATCCAGTTGAGGCCCTGGCGCCGGGGCTCCAGGAGGATGTAGTCTCCGTAGCGGGAGACGAAGTACTTTCGGATCGACTCCGGCGATTCCCCCGCTTTCAGCCTGTCTCGAATCAGCTCCTTCATCTGCACGGCGAGATCGGAGCGGGAATCGTACACGGACTCGTTCTGGCAGACGGCGCAGCGCAGTTCCTTAGCGATCTCCCGCACCTTCGCCTCCGTCGGGTCTTCGTCCACGGTCGCGGCAAGGGCGGGATTACCTCCAAGAACGACTAACATGGCAAGCCCGGCCAATCCCGCCAGCTTGCCGATCGCTTTTGGACGAGCCGCCTTTCTCTTCCTCCCCCCTCGCGGGGGAGGATCGAGGTGGGGGGGGATGCCGTTCTGACCCAACGCTTCCTGGATCGTCTCCATCACACCGTCAATCTCTCGCATGACATCGTTGTTCCAGAACCGAATAACCCGAAACCCTTCTCTCCGAAGCCATTCATCTCTCTCGTTGTCCTCTGTTGCCTGTTCCATGTGTTGTCCACCGTCCAAT
>CAKKSE010000153.1 GCA_919903025.1 Nitrospiria bacterium
CACGGCGCCTGGGCCGGCCTCATGCCGGCCGTCCTCCGCCTCGACGCGGCCTACCCCGTCGGCCCCCTGGGCCCCTCAAAAGAAAGCGGGAGGGAGTCACCTCCCCGCCGCCGGATTCACTGGTACGTCAGTGTAGGGCAGTCGTTTTAGGTGGACTCTCCGAAATCAAGTGCTATTTCTCACATTAATTGTAAAGAAGGCCGAGGGCGTTACAACGCTACTTCCGCCGTTCGTCTCGTACCCCTGGGCCTGCACCTTTGCGCGAACCTGGAAGTACGTGTTTTCATTGGGGTATGGAAAAGCCGCACGATTCTTCTTGATAAAGTTCTTTGCTCCCTCTGAGAATACAATGATCTCGGAGCAGTATGTGCCCCCTCCCGGACTAACGGTAAAACCCTTTGCATTGTCGTAACTGGGGATCTGCATGGTGGCCATTGGCACTTCGTACTCAACATGGATGTTGGATATGTGTATCACTTGATTTTCCGGTTCCGTGGCTGGGCTTTTCGAAGTGCTGTCGTTCTTGACAATCGCCCAAATCAGCACCTCCTCGGAAGTGTCGAGATAAGCCGGGCTATAGCCCAGAAATGTCGTCGGCGGACACGTAGTCCCCCCAGTTGCACCGAACCCTTGAATATAGAGGTTCTTCCCGGCGGCGTTCGACGGAGATCCGTCCTGCGGGATCCTCCCGCATGCGGCAAACGTCAGAGCCATCAGACCAACAAGGCCGGTCATGCCCCACCGTTTCAGGGAACTGTATTTATGCATTGGCATGGCTCAAACCTCCTTCAGCTTGATGGAATCCCGCCTCACCGGCAGGATTCTTCAGCAGTCGCCCAATGACCTTCTCCGAAACGTTTCGCTCTACCTTCACGGATCCGATTTTCAAGCAAAGCACCTCCGCGATTCCCGGCCCCGCGGCTTTCTTGTCCTTCCTCATGAGAGGAACCAGCCCGCCAGGATTGTATCTACCCCAGTCTACCGGAAGCCCAAGACCCCCAAGAAGAGTCAATACCCGGTCCACGTCCAACGCCGGGCAACCAGCCAACTCGCGCGAGAGAACCATGGCAAAGGCCATTCCGATCGAAACTGCCTCGCCGTGCTTCAGCTTGCCGTATCCGACTCCCGTCTCCAGGGCATGCGCCAGCGTGTGGCCGAAGTTCAGCTTCTCCCGGATTCCCTTCGTCTCGAACTCGTCCTGCTCGACGACACGGGCCTTCACCCGGCAGGCCCCGACGATGAGATGCGAAAGCACGGCAGGATCGCGGTGATTGATCTTCTCCACGTTCCTTTCCATGAAGGCGAACAGTCTCGCATCCCCGATGATCCCGGCCTTTACAACCTCCGCAAGGCCCGCCCGGTAGTCCCTCGCAGAGAGCGTCCCGAGCAGATTTGGATCAATCCAGACCTCCGCCGGCTGATAGAACGTCCCGACCATGTTCTTCCCGGCCCGCAGGTTCACGCCCGTCTTTCCTCCGACTGAACTGTCCACCTGAGCAAGAAGGGTAGTCGGGATCTGAATGTACCGGATTCCGCGCATATACGTCGACGCCACGAATCCTCCCACGTCGCCTACAACACCCCCGCCCATCGCGAGGATCGATGACTTCCGCGTCAAGCCCATCGCAAGCAGGGAATCAGCGACCTTCTCGACTGTCGCAATGGTCTTATATCTTTCACCATCCGGCATCATAACCGCCTCTATGCGAATCCCCGCGTTCCTCAGCCTACCGAGAAGGCCCCGCCCCGCCAGCTTGAACACCCGCCGATTCGTGAGAAGAACGTGTCGGCCCTCCCGCAGAAATCGGGGAATGGGCGGCGCTTCTAGCAGGCCGGGCTTGACGTGAATCGCGTACGACCTTTCCCCGAGACGAACTTTGATCAGCATCGGCCTTCCCGTTTGATATTTCGCTTGCTCGTTCGATGACTTCCCGGGCGATCTCCGTTGCTGGCCGGCCGGACGCCCGAATCACCAGGTCCGCGCTTCCTTCATACGCGCGGCTTCGCTTCTTAAACAGAAGCGCAAGCCCTCCCGGCCCCTTCTTCGCCCAGAGCGGACGGGCTTCCGTTTGGGTCCGCCTAAGCCGCGTCCGAAGAACCCCAAGGGGAGCTTCCAGGTAAACGATAACTCCACCTCGTCGCCGAAGCGACCGAAGATTCCTTGACCGGCCCAACGCGCCACCGCCCAGGGAAACGGCCGTTCTCGCTCTTGCCGGAAGCATACCGATCGCCTCCGTTTCAAACCGGCGAAAGATCTTTTCGCCCCGGTCCTCAACTATTTTCCGAACGCTCATTCCGCACCGGCTCTCCACCATCTCGTCCGTGTCCATCAGCGAAACACCCAGGGCACGAGCCAACCGATTGCCGATCGTCGTTTTTCCAACTCCCATGAAACCGGTCAGCACGACCAACATACCCAGATCCCCAACCCAAATGGCACCGCACCAAACAGCTACGCCGGCGTCGCCTTCAACACCCTCGGCGTGATAAAAATCAGCAATTCCTCGTTATCCTTTTTGGCTACTTCCTTCTTGAACAACCACCCGAGAACCGGGATGTCCGAAAGCCACGGCAGACCGGCCTTGGAATCGCTCTCCGTGGTCTTGAAGACCCCTCCGAGAACGATCGTATCCCCGTCCCTCACCAGGAGTTGCGTCTGAGCTTCCTTAATAACGATGCTCGGCGTCCCAAGTACCTGGAACCCGAAATCGGCCTCGTTTTTGGTCGCAATCACCTTCATATCGACATGCTTATCATCCGTGATGTGCGGCGTCACCTTCAGCTCAAGAACGGCGTCAATGAACTGAACAGACGTTCCGGCCGCGGATACGGTAGCGTATGGAATCTTGCGGCCGCTCTTGATCGTCGCCTCCTTGTTGTCCAGCGTCGCGACCTTGGGGTTCGACAGGATCTTGAGTTTCCCCGAGTTTTCAAGCGCGGACAGGATTATGTCAAGGCTCATGATGTTCGCAATGCTTCCAATCGCAAACCCAATCGATCCGCCGGCGCCCAAGCCCACGCCCGCCGGAAGATTCACGGCGAAGGCGTTACCGGGAGTGTTCGTGGCCGTCCCGCCCGAAGTACCGGCCACGTCCGCACGCGCGCCCACAAGCGGTGAACTCGGAATGGTGCTCTGCTCAGCCGTGAACGGCGTGGTCGTACCGGCCCCAACGCCCAAGCTGTTCGGGAACCGATAGGGAAGCGCGTTCCCATGCGCGGCGTCTCGGACGTAGTGGCCTCCCCACTGGATACCCAGCTCTTTCAGATAGTTCGTGCTTACCTCGACGATCCGCGCCTCGATCAGAACCTGCGGCGTCGCCTTGTCGAGAGTCTTTGCCAGTTCGGCCACATGCTCGGCGTTCTTCGCGATGTCCCGAATGACCAGGGTGTTTGTACGCTCATCCAGCGTGACGTCGCCCTTAGGGCCGAGCGCCTTCTTGAGCGTCGGAACTGCGTCCTTGGCTCTCGCAAAGTTAAGTGTCACGATCCTCGTGACCGTCGGCTCAGCCGCAGCCTCGGCCGCCCGCCGTTTCCCCTCATCTTCCTTCTCCTTCG
>CAKKSE010000154.1 GCA_919903025.1 Nitrospiria bacterium
TGGCGTGCCGGTCCCGCGGGGGCGGGACGTCTGGACGCCGGCCGAGGCGGAGGAGGCGGCGAAGGAGCTTTCCTCGCCCGTGACCGTCGTCAAGGCGCAAATCCACGCCGGCGGGCGCGGGAAGGCGGGCGGCGTCAAGATCGCCCGCGACAAGTCGCAGGTGGCGGCCCTGGCCGAGGAGATCCTGGGGAAGCGGCTCGTCACGCCCCAGACCGGCGCCGGGGGGAAGGAAGTCAAGAGGCTCCTCATCGAGGAGGGCGTGAACATCGCCCACGAATTCTACCTCTCGCTCCTGGTGGACCGCTCGACGGCCTCGATCGCCGTCGTCGCGAGCCGGGAGGGCGGGATGGCGATCGAGGAGGTCGCCGCCGAGCACCCGGAGAAGATCATCAAGGTCCTGATCGATCCCGTGACCGGCTATCAGTCTTTCCACGGGCGGAAGCTCGCTTTCGGCCTGGGTCTCTCCAAGGAGACGATCGGGGCGTTCACGAAGCTGATCGGGAACCTCTACCGCCTCCTGATGGAAAAGGACGCATCCCTCGTCGAGATCAACCCGCTGGTTCTCACGGCCGAGGGCGGCTTCATCGCCCTCGACGGGAAGATGTCGTTCGACGACAACGGTCTCTTCCGCCACGAGGATGTCCGGGGGTTCCGCGATCTCGACGAGGAGGACCCTCTTGAAGTCCGGGCATCGGAGCACAATCTCAACTACGTGAAGCTCGACGGCACGATCGGCTGTATGGTGAACGGCGCGGGCCTCGCCATGGCGACGATGGACGTTATCAAGCTGGCCGGGGGCGAGCCGGCGAACTTCCTCGACGTGGGCGGCGGCGCTTCGAAGGAGACGGTGAAGGAGGCGTTTCAGATCCTCCTCGCCGATCCGAACGTGAAGGGGGTCTTCGTCAACATTTTCGGCGGGATCGTCCGGTGCGACCGGATCGCCGGAGGGATCATCGAGGCCGCGAAGGAAGTGAACGTGAGCGTGCCGCTCGTTGTCCGGCTCGACGGAACGAACGCGGAGGAAGGGAAGAAGATGCTGGCCGAAGCGAACCTCAATCTGGAGGTGGCGGACACGATGTGGGAAGGGGCGAAGAAGGTGGTCGATCTCGCCGGGAGGGCCGGACGATGAGCGTCCTCGTCGGGAAGAGTTCCAGAGTCGTCGTCCAGGGTCTCACCGGGAAGGAGGGCTCCTTCCACGCCGACCAGTGCCTTGCATATGGGACGAACGTCGTGGGCGGCGTGACACCCGGCAAGGGCGGGACGACCTGGAAGGGCGAGACGAGCGGGAAGGAAGTCCCCGTGTTCGACACGGTTGCCCAGGCCGTCGCTGGGACTGGTGCCAACGTCTCGCTCATCTTCGTTCCACCCGCGTTCGCGGCGGACGCGATCCTGGAGGCGGCCGACGCGAAGGTCCCGCTGATCGTCGCGATCACGGAAGGGATCCCCGTCCTCGACATGATGCGCGTGAAGAAGGGTCTCGCCGGGAGCGTCAGCCGCCTGATCGGCCCGAATTGCCCGGGGATCATCACGCCGGGAGAGGCGAAGATCGGGATCATGCCGGGCTTCATCCACAAGAAGGGCCGCGTGGGGATCGTCTCCCGCTCCGGGACGCTCACGTACGAGGCGGTCTGGCAGGTGACCCAGCAGGGGCTCGGCCAGTCCACCTGCATCGGGATCGGGGGCGATCCGCTCAACGGGACGAACTTCATCGACGTCCTGGACCTCTTCCAGAAGGACCCGGGGACGGATGCGATCGTGATGATCGGCGAGATCGGCGGCGACGCCGAGGAGCGCGCGGCCGACTTCATCAGGAAGAACGTGACGAAGCCGGTCGTCGCTTTCATCGCCGGGGTCACCGCGCCGCCGGGCCGCCGGATGGGGCATGCTGGCGCGATCATCTCCGGCGGGCAGGGGACGGCCGCCTCCAAGATGGCCGCGCTCCGCAAGGCGGGCGTGGCCGTGACGGACAACCCGGCCCTGATCGGCGAGACGCTGGCCCGGCTGTTGGCGAAGGGAAAGAAGACTGCAAGGCCAGCGCCGGGGAAAGCCGCGGTGAAGAAGCCAAAGGCGAAAAAGACCCCGGCCAAGAAGGGCGCAAAGAAAGCGGCTCCCAAGAAGCCATCGAAGAAGGCGAAGCCGAAGGCCCGGAAGAAGACGGGCAAAGGGCGGAAGTAGGGGGGTCTGCTCACGATGGAACAGGTCCTCCTCCACCCCGACCGGCTCGATCTCCCTGACCTCGCGGCGTACGAGCGCGCGGGGGGGTACGAGGGGCTGGGGAAGGCGCTCGCGATGCCGCCCGCCGGGATCGTGGCGGAGGTGGAGAGGGCCGCGCTCCGCGGCCGGGGCGGGAGCGGGTTTCCGACGGCCGTCAAGTGGCGGATGGTCCTGGAGAACCCGTCGCCGGAGAAGTACCTCGTCTGCAACGCGAACGAGGACGAGCCGGGAACGTTCAAGGACCAGGCCCTCCTTCTCCGCGCCCCGCACCAGCTTCTCGAAGGGATATTGATCGCGGCGCACGCCGTCGGCGCGAAGACCGCCTACCTCTACATAAACGGCCGGTTCAAGAACGAGATCGCCGTCATGACCCGCGCTTTGAGCGAGGCGCGGGACGCGGGGTACGTCGGGACCGAAGAGAGACCCGGCCGCTCCGGTATCGAGGTCCGCGTCGTGGAGAGTCCGGGTCTTTACATCGGCGGCGAGGAGACGGCCTGCCTCGAAGTGATCGAGGGGAAAGCGCCGATCCCCCGGCAGAAGCCGCCGTTCTATCCCGCGGCCATCGGTCTTTTCGGTCAGCCCACGGTCGTGAACAACGTGGAGACGCTCTCGAACCTCCCGCACATCCTGGCGCGCGGGGCGGACTGGTTCAGGACGATCGGGCCGGCGAACAATCACGGGACGCGGGTCTTCTGCCTTTCGGGCGACGTGGAGCGGCCGGGGCTCTACGAGCGCCCGATGGGGTATTCTCTCCGGGACATCATCGAAAAGGACGGGGGAGGAATCCGCGGAGGCGGGACGCTCAAGGCCGTCTTCCCCGGCGGCCCCTCCCTTCCTCTTCTGCCGGCGGACAAGATCGACGTGCGTCTCGACTTCGATGCCATGAAAGAAGCGGGAACGGGGCTCGGGACGGGGGGGATGTTCGTCGTCGGCGAGGACACCTGCATCGTCGACATCGTCCATGGGTTCGTCTCCTTCTTCGAGCACGGTTCCTGCGGGCAGTGTCCGCCGTGCCGGCTGGGGACGGAGACCCTGGAGCAGATCGTCTCGCGGATCGAGAGCGGGAAAGGATCGACGGCGGACATCGACGCCGCCCTCCAGGTCTGCCGGATGATCGAGCGCAAAGGGATCTGCCACCTCGTCACGGCGGCCGTCCAGCCGGTGCAAAGCTCCATCCTTCACTTCCGCGGGGAGTACGAGCGGCACGTTGCGGAGTGCGCCTGCCCCTTCAGGAGGGTGAAGGCGGCCGCGGGGGGCCGCCGGTGAGACAAGGCGCTCTCTCTCCGCTTCAGGAAGAGATCCTGAAGGCCCTCTATTGCCGCCATCCCAGGCGAAACTTGGACGACGCGGAAGAAGAGCGGGCCCACGCGCTTGGCGTCGAGATGGTTTCCAAGGAAGTCCTCGAGCTGGAGATCTACCTTCTCGGGCGGGAGACGTTCTCCGATCTTCCGCAGAAGGTCGATCCCGCCGTGTGTCTGCCCCAAGGGGTGTTCCGGTTCATCTACTCCCTCCTCCGCCATCCCCTTCCGATCCCCGAGTCCGAGGAGAAGGTTCGCAAGGAATACCATCTCGATTTCTACGATGCCCTCCGGGACCTGATCGCGCGGAAGCTCATGGTGGGGTTCACGGCCGGATACCGGCTGGCGCTTTCCGAGGACGGCTGTAAGATCCCGATTCCCCTTCCGTGGAGCGAGAAGGACGCGAAGGACCGGATCATCGGCGTGGACCTGACGGGAGAGGGGTTCATCACGGCGCGGGACGCCCTGGCTGGGCGGCCGGCGGACGGATCGTGAATCCGGGGTATTTCCGGCGCTCCGTGTGTTAGCATAGAACGGTTGCCGGGAGAATCGATGCCGATCAGGAGCCTTGCGGGAGCGGTCGTCCTTCGCAACATTCCGTTTACGATCGACGAGAAGAAGGTCCTGCGGGAGCTGCGGATTCCCAAGGCCGGGTCGCTCGCCGAGCTGGACTCGGCCGTGCTTTCCCGGGACATCAAGAAGGCGATCGACCTGGCCTATTCGCTCATCCGAGGGCAGGCCTGCTACCGGACGTTTCGGATCACCGAGGTCCGGCCCGACAGGATCGTCATCGAGGGGAGTGAAGCGCTTCTCGCCGGATCGAACATGGTGAAGCTCCTCGCGGACTGCGATTACGCGACGCTCATGGCGTGCCACATCGGCGAGGCGCTTCCAGCCAGGGTCGAGGCGTTGTCCGCGGAGAACTTGGCAGAGGCGTTCTACCTGGAGCGTGTCGGGACATGGATGGCCGATTACATGGCCGACGCCGTGGACCGCGTGGTCGAGAGCGAGATCGTCAAGAACGGATACGAGAGGACATTTAGATACGCCTGCGGCTACGGCGACTGGGCTCTTTCGCACCAGCCGGAGCTTCTGCGTCTGGTCGAAGCGGAGAAGATCGGGCTCACGACAATGCCCGAATCGCACATCATGATTCCCCGGATGGCCGTCTCGGCCGTGATCGGGTGGAAAAGGCGCTGAATCGGTGAATCGGTGAATCGGGGCGTGGACAGGAAGGGGGCCAGGCCCACTGCACGGGTGGCCGACGAATGCCAGTGATGCCGCCATTTCTCGAAAGAATCGCGAAGGAGGTTCTCCTCCTCGACGGGTCCATGGGGGCGCTTCTCCAGAACCGGGGGCTTCCGGCGGGGTACGCGCCGGACCTCTGGAACCTGGAGAACCCGTCAGCCATCGAGGCCGTGCACCGGGAGTACGTCGAGGCCGGGAGCGACGTGATCCTCACGAACACGTTCGGGGCTTCCCGCCTTCGTCTCGCCGAGTACGGGGCGGAGGGGCGGCTCGCGGAGATCAACCGGGCGGCCGTGGAGATCGCCCGCCGGGCGGCGGGAAACAAAGCCTACGTCGCGGGAGACATCGGGCCGCTGGGAACGACGCTCGCGCCGTTCGGCGAGCTTCCGTTCGACGACGCCGTCGCGATCTTCGCCGAGCAGGCGCGCGCCCTCGCCCATGCCGGCGCCGACCTGATCGTGATCGAGACGATGTTCGATCTCCTCGAGGTCCGCGCGGCGCTCATCGGCGCGCGGGACGCGGCGCCGGGCCTGCCCCTCGTGGCGTCGATGACGTTTACGACCGACGGGCTCACCGATACGGGGACCGATCCGGCGACGGCCGCGGCCGCCCTCGAGACGCTGGCCGACGTGATCGCAGTCAACTGCTCGACCGGTCCCGACGCGATGACCGCCGTCGTCGAAACAATGGCCAGGACGACGCGAAAACCGATCGGCGTCCAGCCGAACGCCGGCCTGCCCGTCCAGCGCGAGGGGAGGACAGTCTTTCCCCTTTCGGCCGAAGAGGTGGCGGCATTCGGACCGAAATTCGTCGAGGCGGGCGCGACGCTTGTCGGCGGGTGCTGTGGCACGACGCCCGCGTATATCCGCCTTCTGGCAAGAACGATCAAGGGGCGGCCGGCCGCGCCGCGGGCCGTGCCGGGCGGCGTCAAGATCACGAGCCGGATGAAAACGGCCTGGATCGGCCCCGGGCTTTCCTTCCTCAAGATCGGCGAGAAGATCAATCCGACGGGGAAGAAAGCGTTCGCCGAAGCGATCCGGGAGGGGCGGCTGGACATGATCGTGGCCGAGGCCCGGAAGCAATACGAGCACGGCGCCCATGCGCTCGACGTGAACGTCGGCGTTCCGATGACGCCCGAGGCGGAAAACATGGCGCGGGCCGTGACGGCTGTCCAGAACGTCGTGGACCTGCCGCTCGTCATCGATTCCTCGAACGTCGACGCCCTGGAAGCGGGCCTCAAGGTCTATCCGGGCCGTGCGCTCGTCAACAGCGTGAACGCGGAGGAGGAGAAGCTCGAACGGGTCCTGCCGCTCGTGAAACGGTACGGCGCGTCCGTTCTCGGTCTCGTCTCCGGCGACGACATTCCGGAAAAGGCCGTCGATCGTCTCAGGAACGCCGAGAAGATCCTGAAGAGGGCTCTCGCCCTGGGGATCGATCCCGAACAGATCGTTTTCGACGTCCTGGCTCTTCCGGTCTCGGCGATGCAGGACGGTTCCCGAGAAACGATCGAGACGGTCCGGCTCATCGGCCGGGAACTGGGGGCCGCGACGTCGGCGGGCGTTTCGAACGTCTCCTTCGGTCTCCCCAACCGGCCGCTCATTCACAACACCTTCCTCGCCCTCGCCATCGGCGCCGGGCTCGACGCCGGGATCGTGAACCCGTACGACGAGGGGATGCACCGGGCCGTGGAAGGGGCCTCGCTCTTCTCCGGGCGCGACCCGGGGTGCCGCCGGTTTATCGAGATTCACCAGGCCAAGGCGGAGGAGCAGAAGAAACCCGCGGCGGAAGCCGGGACGCCGAAGAGCACACGCGACCGGATCTTCGAGGCCGTGGTGGAGGGAGAGCGGGAATCGATCCAGGACCTCGTCCGGCAGGGGCTGGCCGAGGGGCTCGATCCGTTCGCCCTCTTTCTCGATGCGATGACGCCTGGGATCCGCCGCTTGGGCGACCTTTTTGGGGCCCGGAAGAAATTCATCCCGCATCTAATCGCGGCGGCGGAGACGATGAGGAAGGGCGTGGAGATTCTGTCTCCGCTCATGGAGTCGGCCGGCGCCATGGAGAAGAAGGGAACGATCGTCATGGCCACGGTGAAGGGGGACATCCACGACATCGGCAAGAACATCTGCTGTCTGATGCTCCGGAACTACGGCTTTGCGGTGATCGACCTCGGGAAGAACGTCCCGTCCGAGGCGATTCTCGACGCGGCCGCCAAGCACCGGGCTGACGTGATCGGTCTTTCGGCCCTCATGACGACGACGATGATGCAGATGAAGGTCGTCCGGGACGCCGTCAGAGAGAAAGGATTGCCCTGCAAGATCATGATCGGGGGGGCCGTGACGACGCCCGAGTTCGCGCGGGAGATCGGCGTGGACGCGCACGGGAAAGACGTGGGCGACGTGACGGCCGTGGCCGAACGGCTGGTCGAGGAGCTGAGGGGCACGGTGAATCGGTGAATGGGTGAAGAGGGAAGCGGTCAGCAGTCAGCGATCGGCGGTCGGCTTGGGGCTTAAAGCTGACGGCTGAAGGCTGATCGCTGAAAGCTGTGAATGGGTGAATCGG
>CAKKSE010000155.1:0-30519 GCA_919903025.1 Nitrospiria bacterium
ATGGTTTGCCGGGAAGGCGTTGATATTGATATGCACCGAATGCATCAACGTCCCTCACTCACTGGCCCTCGTTGAAGGAGGATCGGAAGATGAAAGCAGAGTGTCTGCGCCGGTCGTGCCGGGCGTTTGCGGCTCTTCTTTTTCTACTATCGGTCCTGCTATCGGCGGCGCCCGACGCGTTTGCGCAAGCGCCGCGGCTGCCGAAGGTGGCCGCCAGCGCCGCGCACGGTCTGATCGTTCTGCCATCGGGCGTGGTCAAGGTCTTCGGAAGGAACGAGCGCGGCCAACTGGGCCTGGGCGTGATCGACGATCCGAAGTACTCCGACGATCTGGTCGATCTTCCCGGTGTGTACGACGCCGTCGATGGCGCAGCGGGCGGCGAGTCGTCCTATGTGTTGCGCGCCGACGGCACGGTGCTCGCCTGGGGCGAGAATAATGCCGGACAGTTGGGCCTTGGCGTGCCGGGCGTGCTGCCCAAGTCATGGGAAGTGATCAAGCCGGTGCCAGTGCCCACCCCGGTGCCGGGGCTGGCCGGCGTGCGCCAGCTTGCCACTGTCGGCGCATCGGTGATCGCCCTGCTTGCCGACGGTACGGTGCGCGCGTGGGGTGCTTGCGGCACGTGGAAACTCGACGGCGTTCCCGGCTCCGGCGGCGAGTACACGTTTCGCGTGCCGTTTCCGGCGACGGTGGCCGGACTCACGGGTGTCAAGGCGGTTTCCGGCGGGCATGGTTTCGCGCTTGCGCTGATGAGCGACGGCACGGTGAAGGCCTGGGGCAGCAACAACTTCGGGCAGATCGGCGATGAGGTGATCAGCCGCAGCGCAGTCCCGGTCACCATTGCCGGGCTCGATAAGGTGGTGGCCGTGTCCGCAGGTCTCGGCTACGCGATGGCGCTACGGCGCGATGGCACGGTGCGTGTTTGGGGCGACGGCGGCGGCGAAGAGGATCTGTACAACTTCGCGGGCACCCGCGACCCGTCGATCCATCTGGGCGCTCACTCCTGGACCGCCAAGCCCTTCGCGATCCCCGGCCTGCGCGACGTCGTCGCCATTTCCGCCGGCGCCAGCAACATCGCGCTGCTGGCCAACGGTACGGTGCGCGCCTGGGGCTACAACGGCTTCTGTTCGATGGGCCTGGGTCGATGCACCGAATATCCGCGAGGCCTGCAGACCCCGCGAGTCTCGAGCATTGCGGGGATCGCGACCGGGCTCAATCGGTCCTACTTCGTGCGGCGCGATGGCGTTGTCACGGCCGCCGGAACGCACCGCTACAGCCGATACCAGCTATTTCAAGTTCCGACGGTGATCCTCACCCGGGAGCAGGCAGCGCAGCCCGCGCCGCCTGCGGCCCAACGGGGCTTATGAAAACGACACTTCCGATCGCATTGATCGTTCTCGGTGCGGTGCTGATCCCCGCGGCTGCCATCGCGCAGCCCGCCATCGGCGTGAATGCCTTCCGCGGAACCGGTCCCTATAGCAACCTGGGCAAGGGGTTAGCGGAAATGCTCGTCACCGATCTGGTCAACAGCAAGACCTTTCAGAAATGCCATGGAGACGTGGTCGAGCTGATGAAGCGCGATCTGGTCCTGAAAGAACTGAAGCTCTGTCGCGAACACCCCGACGAATTCGACCAGTCTCGCTGTCTCAGGCAAGGCATGCTCCTCGACCCCACGGCGGTCGTGGACGGCACTGTGGTGACCACGGAGAACACGATCACCTGGTCTATCCAGATGCGCGACCCGGCAACCGGCAAGGTCATCGGCGGCAGCAAGGGCTCGGCTTCTGCAGACTTGCACGATCTCTCTAAGGCGTCGGAGAGGATCGCCGAGCAACTGGCGCGCCAAGCGTGTCGCGACGGCATGGACTACACCTCGACGCCGAGGACGCCCCCCGGGGCGCCGAACCCGCCAGCACCTCCGCAACCACCGCCACGGAACAAGCCGCCGGAGTTGCGCAAGTCTATACTACCCAACATCCGTTAATTGAGATCAGTGGGCCGCCACGGAACAAGTCTGCGGAGTTGCGCACGTAGCTCGACGTCGCGGGCAATGTAATTCGCCGTGGGAGCGTGACCTGGATCACGGAATGTACCCCGGCGTGCAGTAAGAGCGGCGGAGAATCCACGCCCACATCCCCCTCCGAATCGGGCTCCGGGTCGTGGGGTTTCTTCCGGGGGGCAGCCCCATCCCCACCCCATCCATCCCCTTGAACCGCACGGTGCGTCGCAAGCCACGCCCCTCGGCGTGGCGAAGGCGCACCAATGATGGGAAGAGCCTCCTCAGAGGTCGAAGGATTCCCGCCTCCAAGGGTGGAAATCCTTTCAGTGGAGGGAGCGTTTTCAAAACCCTCGTTCAGTGTCTGTAAAATCTGAAGCGCAAGTTCTCTCACCTTTTGGTCAACAACGTTCAACGTTCCGCAAAACCGAGTCGGGGTCCCTCGCGCATCCGCTACCGGACGGCTTCGAACCCTTTCAAATAGTCATCGTATTCGAGCGGGGCCTTGATTCCGAGTTCCGCAAGCAGATCGATCGTCTCGCTCACGGTCAGATCGAGCCTCGTTGCAAGCCCGCCCAAGGAGAGTTTTCCTTCCTTGTAGAGGCGGATCATCCGAAACTCCCAGCCCGACGCCAGAAGCTCCCGGGCTACCGTGGACTTGTCCTTCCCCTCCCGCGCGGAAAGCTCCTTGATTCTCTTAAGATCCCGCTCCTTCAATCGAAGGCTGACAACGCTCATCTCCCTTCCTCCCTTATCCTCCGAGCCGCATCCTCGACGATCCTCTCGGCGTAGCGGCCGAATCTGGCGAGATTCTCCAGCTTGATCACCCCGGCCTCGGCATCCAGGCGTCCCGCGCTTCTCAACCGGATCAGGAAGTGAATGGCCGTGGCGAACGGCTGGCCCAGAACCCGGCAAGCCTTGATCGTCGGTCCGTCGTCGACGGCAAGGACGCACTCCCTGCTCCGGGCAAGCCGCAAAGCCTCCGCCTCTCCCCGCTCGATCCGGAAATCCCGCGTGAGCTTTCGAACGGCCGCGTCCGGTCCGGCTCGCTCGACCGTGATCCTCTTCTCGGCGATCATCGCGGCGATCATCGAGGCATCGAACGTATCCTTAGCCAGGCATTCGGCCCGGACCCTCGCGGGAATGAATATCTCCACGTCCTCCGCGACCGGCCTCAGCAGGTCGACCTTCGCCAGAAGGATCAGCGTGGAGGAATCGAAGACCGCGTGCATGAACTACACAATACTACATCTGTAAACGGAGGTCAAGATCCGGTGGGATTCCAGGCGTCCATCCGCCGGCTAGGCCGGGAGGACTTTTTCGAGGACTTCGAGGACCTTTCCTTCGTCGAAGGGCTTCAGGATGTAGTGGCTGGCGCCGGCCTTGGCGCACTCCACGACCTTCTCCTTCTCGGAGAGGGAGCTCACCATCACCGCCTTGACGTCCGGATCGAGGCCCTTCAGGAAGCGGAGGGTCTCGATGCCGCCCATCTGGGGCATCAGGATGTCGATCGTGACCAGGTCGGGCTTGCTCTCCTTGAAGAGCTTGATCGCCTCGACGCCGTTGGCCGCCTCGCCCGAGACGGTGAACCCATTCTTCTCCAGGATCGTCCGGAGCGACTTCCGCAGGATCGGCGAGTCGTCTACGATAAGAGCCGTTTTCCCCTGAGCGATCGCCATGAGGCCCCTCCGCCTACCGCGCGTCCCGCGTGACGCGGATCACTTCCTCGACCGTCGTGATTCCCGAAAAGACCTTCTTCAGTCCATCGAGCCGCATGTCGCGGAACCCCAGTCGTTCGTGGGCGTACTTTCGGATCGCGTTCGCGGTGGCGCGCGCGGCGATCATCTCGCGAAGGGTCTCGTCCATGACCAGGACCTCATGGATGCCCGTCCGCCCCTTGTACCCCCGGCGCCCGCACGCGTCGCATCCCCGGCCCCGGTGGAACGCGACGTCGGGCGGGAGGTCCGCGAGACCCAGGCCGGCGAGCGATTCGCGGGAGGGGCGGACTTCCTCGGCGCACGCCGGGCAGATGGTCCGGACGAGGCGCTGGCCGATGATCATCAGGAGGGAGGGAGCGACCAGAAAGGGCTCGATTCCCATCTCCAGCAGACGCGTGAGGGCCGAGGGCGCGTCGTTCGTGTGAAGCGTGGAGAGGACCAAGTGCCCGGTGAGCGCCGCCTCGCAGGCGATGTTCCCTGTCTCGGGATCGCGGATCTCCCCGACGAGAATGATATCCGGGTCCTGCCGCAGGATCGAGCGGAGCGCCGTCGCGAACGTCACGTCCTTCTTCCGGTTGACGGGGACTTGGTTGATTCCTGGAAGCTGGTACTCGACGGGGTCTTCGACCGTGACGATATTTAGCTCCGGGGACTTGATGAAGTTGAGCGCGGCGTAGAGGGTCGTGCTCTTGCCGGAGCCCGTAGGTCCGGTCACGAGAATGAGTCCGTACGGCTCCCGGGAGAGGCGCTTGATCGTTTCGAGGCTGGCGGCCGAGAAGCCAAGGACGTCCAGATCGACCTGGACGGACTGCCTGTTCAGGAGACGGAGGACGACCTTCTCCCCGAACACTGTCGGGAGGGTCGAGACCCGGAGGTCCAGTTCTTTGCTTCCGACGGTGAGCTCGATCCGCCCGTCCTGCGGCTTCTGGCGCTCGGCGATGTCGAGCTCGGCCATGATCTTGACGCGGGAGACGACGGCCGGATGGGCCGTGGCGGAAAGCTCCCGGACCGTCTGGAGGATTCCGTCGACCCGGAAGCGGATGGTGAGGTTCTCCGCGCCCGGCTCGATGTGGACGTCCGAGGCCCCTTCCTGGGCGGCCTGGGCGAGAATCTCGTCGACGATCTTGATGACGGGCGCCGTCTTTCCCGCCGCCATGAGCTGTTCGACTTCGCTTCGCGAGACCTCTCCGGCTTCCGCACGGTCCGCGACCCGGACCGATTTCTCCCGGGACTCGCCCCCCTCCGCGCCCGCCTCAGTGTAGTACAGACCGAACGCCATGTCGGCGTCGGACCGGCTGATCAGGACGGGCGCGATCGTGCAGGCGGTCTGGCGGGATATCTGGTCGAGCGTCTTCTGGTCGAGGGGCTGGGTGACCGCGAGCGTCAGCTCGCTCTCGACGAGGAAGAGAGGAATCATCCGGTGCCGGCGGGCCAGCGCCTCGGGAATCAAGCGGAG
The DNA here is from genome assembly GCA_919903025.1 of Nitrospiria bacterium. Lineage (GTDB taxonomy): Bacteria > Nitrospirota > RBG-16-64-22 > RBG-16-64-22 > RBG-16-64-22 > RBG-16-64-22. Next base: position 5,168 of record CAKKSE010000155.1, read on the forward strand.
GATCGCGGGCCGGATGTGGACCTTGTCGAGGCGCATGACGGGGAGGTTGTAGAGGGTGCCCATGAGGCGGGTGAGGTCCTCTTCCCCGACGAGGCCCTTTTCGAGAAAGATCTCGCCCGGCCGTTTCCGAGAAAGGACGGCTTCGGGCACGGATTCGAGGAGGTCGTCGATCAGTTTCTTGGACACGAGCCCCTCGGCGACGAGCATGTGTCCAAGCCTGGATGCGACGTCTTCAGCGGTCGGCATCGATTGATCCAGGTCTAGCTGGAGAAGAGCGCATCGATGTCATCCTGGTCGAAGGGTCCCGCCCCCTCTTTCCGGGGCGCGGCGGAGACCTTCTTCCGGCTTTCCAGAAGCTCGGCCATGTCCTGCGCGGAGATTCGGCTCCCGGCCGGTTCGGGGGGCTGGGATTGCGGCCGAGATGCGGCGGCGTTTCCGGCCTGCCCCGCGACAGCGTGGGCCTGCCCCGCCGCGGCGTTCGCCGATCCGGCGAACTTGACGCCGCATCCGCCACAGTAAGCGCTGTCAACCTCGTTCTCGAAACCGCACCTCGAGCAGCCCGCCTTGAGGCGCGTCCCGCATGCTTTGCAGAAACGTCTCTCCTCGCGGTTTGCGGCCGAACATCCGGGACAGATCATGAGCCGACCTCGTGGGTTGAAAGCCTGGTCCGGAACCAAGCCGGTTCCGAGGGGAGGGGGTTCCTTGCGATTCCCTTCGGAAAGAATTTTGGATTTCTTATCGGATAAACATGGTAATAGTTTAGCATATTCCGTCTGATTCGGAGGGAAAGCGGTGCGTCGGAGCATGCGTGTCGGACTGGTTCTTCTGGCAGGATTGGTTGTCGTCGGCTTGGCTCTTGCGGTCTTCATCACGGCCCGCTTCGATTCGGCAAGCGTCCGCCACCGCATCGAGGAGTCGCTGACGTCCGCCCTGGACTCCCCTGTCAGCGTGGGAGACGTGAAGATTTCTCTTTGTCCGCCGGGGTTTCAGGCCAAGTCGGTTGAAGTGGGGTCTCCCGGGGGATCCGGTCTCAAGGATCCGTTCCTGACTCTCAAGAGCCTCAGGTTCGGAGTCCATCTTCTTCCCCTGCTGAGAGGCGAGGTTCGCGTCGGCCGGGTGGTCTTGGAGGATCCCCGCGTCTTGCTGGCCCCGACCCGTCGGGGCGGTTGGAATCTCCCCTCGGGGGCCCCGTCGGGCGAGACCCAGGCGAAGGGGGGAGCGGGGGTTTTCCTTGTCGGAGCGCTCCTCGTGGAACGAGTCGACATCGACGGGGGGATCGTCGAGTCCCAGGGTGTCGCGGCCTTGCGCGACATTCACGCCGCGATCAAGGACGTGTCCGCCGTTTCGGTTGTGAGGCTGTCTGCTTCGGCGAGGTCGGGAAAGAAGGGGGACGTCTCTCTCGACGGAAGGTTCGGACCGCTGGTTCGGGAGGCGAGGACTGTCCCCGTGCCCTTGGAGGCCGAAATTCGCGTGAAAGACGCCGATGCCCTTCCGCTTTTTCGCGCTTTCTCATCGGGTGGATTCGGGATCGACGCGCCGGTGTCGCTTGAGTCGAAGTGGCGCGCGGATGAGAAACATACAGGGTCCTTTTCGGAGCGGATCGAAGGGGAAGGAAAGATCCGCGTCGGTTCGGGGCGGCTGGTGGGGGCCGAAAAGTGGGAAACGATCGTTCAGGCGGTCAAGATGTCCGTTCGGGCCGCCGATGCGGCGCGGCCGGTCGGCGCGGTCGACGAGATCGCGGCCGACTTCAAGATGGGCGGCGGCGTCCTGTCCGTCTCATCGCTTCGCTATCAGGGGGCCGGGCTGATCGTGACGGGCGCGGGGACGTACGATCTTCGCCGCGAGCGGCTCGATTTCCGGCTCAAGGGGGAGTCGGGAGGGCGGTCCGTGCGGTTCGCCGTGACCGGCCCCGCGAACAACCCCAGCTACAAGATCGAAGGGGCCGACGCGGCAATCGTCATCACGGACGAGATCGCGAAGTTCCTGTCGAAGAAGAAACGGTGATCGGTTGTGTGCCCGGCAAACCGTGTGATAGATTGCGCCGATGAAGCTCCCTTCCGAGTTCTTCGATCCGGTCCGGCGGGAGCGGCGCGATCTTCAAGAGGAGCCGGCCGCCGCCCCGGGCGGGCCGGTCCTTAAGCCCAACTATCTTCTTCATGCCGTCTTGTTCGTTTCGACGTTCGTCACCACGACGCTGGCCGGCGCGTTCATCGCCGGCGTCGATCCGCTGGAGGACTTCCGCCTTCTGGCCCGCGGCCTTCCATTTTCCATCTCGCTCATGGCGATCCTGACGGCGCACGAGATGGGGCACTACTTCGCCTCGCGCCGCTTCGGCGTGATGGCGACGCTTCCGTATTTCATTCCGGTTCCCCCGCTCATTTTTCCTTCCATCGGCACGTTCGGCGCGTTCATCAAGATGGTTCCGCCGATCGGGAGCAGATCGGCGATCCTGAACATCGGCCTGGCGGGGCCGGCCGTGGGATTCGTCCTGGCAGTCCTGGTCACGGTTGTGGGCCTTGGGTATTCCACGACCGTCGCGGAGAAAGGGGTCCACGGCCTCAATCTCGGCGGATCGCTGATCTTCGCGGTCCTGACGCGGATCGTCCTCGGCCCGGTCCCGGAGGGGATGGACGTCCTTCTCCACCCGATGGCGTTTGCAGGGTGGCTCGGCTTTTTCGTGACGGCCCTCAACCTGATTCCCATCGGCCAGATGGACGGCGGGCACATCGTGTACGCGGTCGCTGGCGAGAGGCGCCACCGCGCGGTCTCGCTGGGCCTAGTGCCGGTCCTCGCGGTGATGGGGCTGTTCTTCTGGCCCGGGTGGCTGTTCTGGGCCGTGCTGGCGTCGTTTCTCGGCGTGGCGCATCCGCCGGTCCGGAATCCCCACATTCCTCTTTACGCCGACGACCGGTGGAAGGCGGCCGGGGCCCTTGTCCTTCTTGTCCTGACGTTCGTTCCGGTCCCGTTTGCCGTCCTCTAGACACGACAACTCACAACTGGCAACCTGCAACTGGCAACGGGCAACTGACAACCTGCAACTCACAACCCAAACCTCCAAACTCCACATTCCGCATTCCGAACTCCGAACCCCGCACTCCGAACTTCTACGCTTTACACCGGCTTTCCCGCGGGATATACTCTCGCCGTTTATCTTGACACTGCTTGGGGGCCGAACCGATTGACACTACATCGAAAAATTGCCGTTGCCTCCCTGACCGCCGTCCTCCTGCTGACCGTTAGCCGTCCGGTCTTTCCCGCCGAAGAAACCCCTCCGGCGATCGTCATCAAACAGATCGACATTCACGGTCTGAAGCGGCTCGAAGACGCCACCGTCCGCGCGAAGCTCAAGGCGAAGGAGGGAGGGACGTTCTCGCCCGAGGTCCTGCGGGAGGACGTCCGGGAGCTTTACCGCCTGGGGACGTTCGAGGACATCAAGGCCGAGTCACAGCCGTTCGAGGGCGGGATCCGCCTTGCGCTCACCTTTCAGGAGCGGCCGATCGTCCGGGAGATCTTCTTCGCCGGGAACGACAAGGTCAAGAGCGACGCGCTCAAGGAACAGGTGACGCTCAAGCCCTTTTCGGCGCTCAATCCGTCCGCCGTGTCCGATTCGGTCGACAAGATCAGGCGCCACTACCAGAGCGAGGGGTACTACCTGGCTCGAGTCGTGCCGGTTGTGCGCGTCATATCTCCCCACGAGGTCAATCTCCTTTTCGACGTCGAGGAAGGGCCGAAAGTCTGGGTCGAGTCCGTGGAGATCTCCGGAAACCGCGTGATCGACGCGAAGAAGATCACGAAGGCGATGCCGGTCAAGGAATGGTGGATCTTCTCCTGGCTCGACGGGAGCGGAACGTACAAGGAGGATGAGGCCCGGAAGAGCGTCGAGGCGGTCCGGGACCTCTACTACAACGAGGGGTACATCGAGGCGAACATCGGCGAGCCCAAGGTCGTTCTTTCCCCCGACAAGACGTCGCTCGCCGTAACGCTCGCCGTCGAGGAAGGCGGTCAGTACCGCGTGGGCGAGATGAAGGTGACGGGGACGAAGGTCGCGAGCGAAGAGGAAGTGAGAGGCCGCCTGATCCACAAGACGGGCGAGATCTTCCGGCGGAGCGACCTCCGAAAGGAGATCGGCCAGATCTCCGACCTCTACAACGAGCGCGGGCGGGCGTTCGCCGACATCTCTCCCCATGTGCTCCCGGACCCCGCCAAAAAGGTCGTGGACATCACGTATCAGGTGACCGAAGGGGAAGAGACGAAAATCGGACGAATCCGAATCGCGGGGAACACGAAGACGCGGGACAAGGTAATCCGCCGGGAGTTCCGGCAGGACGAGGGCGATACGTTCAACAGCGCGCTTCTCAGGCGGAGCTACCAGCGGCTGATGAACCTCAACTTCTTCGAAAACGTGGAGATGACGCCCGACCGCCGCGCCGGGACCAACATCATGGACATGAAGGTGAAGGTTACGGAGAGGCCCACCGGGCAGTTCTCGATGGGGGCCGGTTACTCCTCGTTCGACAAGCTGACGGGGACGATCTCGATCTCGGAAGGGAACTTCGGCGGGAGAGGCCAGCTCCTCAAGCTCTCGGCGCAGATGGGAAGCCGGACGAAGCTGTACAACCTGACGTTTCGGGAGCCGTGGCTTCTGGACCGCCAGCTCGGGGGGTCGATCTCCATCTACCGCGACCAGACGGAGTACGACTCCTACAAGCAGCTCTCAGACGGCGTGCGTCTGGGCGTGGACAAGGCGTTCACCGAGTACGTGTCGGGAAGCCTCGGGTACAAGTTCGAGAAGACGAACGTGTTCGATATTACCGAGACGGCGTCGCCTCTCGTGAAGGAACAGGAGGGGCAGGCCACGACGTCGGCCGTGACGGCCGGCATCGTGCGCGACTCGCGCGACAACTTCCTCCTTCCCCGCCGGGGATCCCGCAATTCGCTGAGCTACACGTTCGCGGGAGAGTTCCTGGGGGGGTCGAACGAGTTTCACAAGGTCGTGGCCGGTTCGGGTTGGTACTTCCCGCTCCCATGGGAGTCCTCCTTCCTGATCAACGGGAAGTACGGGCAGGGCTGGGGCCTGAACGGGAAGAAGCTCCCGGTGTTCGAGCGGTTCTTCGTGGGCGGGATCAACACGGTCCGCGGCTTCCGCTACGGCGACGCGGGGCCGAAGGACGAGAGCGGCAACCGGCTGGGCGGGACGAAGATGCTGGTGTTCAACACGGAAGTCGTGTTCCCCCTCATCACGGAGGCGCGTGTCATGGGCGTCCTCTTCTATGACTTGGGCGCGGGCTTCAACGCGGAGGATCCGGTCACGTACGACAGCCTGCGGCACGGCGCGGGCTGGGGAATTCGCTGGATCTCGCCGGTCGGGCCGCTCCGCCTGGAATGGGGGTACAACCTCCGCCCGAAGGAGGGGGAGCGGAAGACGGTGTTCGAGTTCTCGATCGGGACATTTTTCTAAACCAGTTCGGAGTTCGGAGTGGGGAGTTCGGGGCAGTGGTGGGCGGCAGGTGGGCTTTCTCGGAACTCCGAACTCGAAACTCCGAACTTCTATCATGCGGGAGGCGTGAGATGAACAAAAGGACGGGTCTGATTGCGGCATGGATGGCGGCGGGGCTTCTTCTGCTTGGGGCCGAGCCGGCGGCGGCTGAGTTCAAGCTGGGCATCGTGGACGTACAGCGCGCCGTGCTCACGTCGGACGAAGGAAAGAAGGCGAAAGAGTCTTTTCAATCCCTGCTCGAAGCGAAGAGGAAGACGCTCGATGACCGAAAGGCGGGCGTCGACAAGCTGAGGAAGGAGATCGAAGGCCAGGCAAAGATCCTGAAGGAGGACGCACGCAAGCAGAAGGAGGAGCGCCTGGAGAAGGAGATCCGGGACTTCGAGCGGCTGGTGAAGGACACGCAGGGCGAGCTCCGGAAGAAGGAGATCGAGCTCCAGAACAAGATCGTGAAGGAGGTCCTGGCGGCGGTCGCCAAGATCGGCGAGGAAGAGAAGTTCGACGTGATCCTCGAGTTGAACGAGGCGCGGATTCTGTTCGCCCCCTCGAAGGCGGACATCACGGCGAAGGTGATCGAGCGGGTGAACGGGAAGAAGCCGGCATCCGCTCCCGCGCCCGCGCCGAAACCGCCCGAAGGGAAGTAAGCGGAGCATGGCATGAGGGAAGCCCGGCGGCTGGACGAAATCGCCGCTCTGGTTAACGGTGTCCTGGCGGGGGACGGCTCCGTCGTCGTGACGGGGGTGGCGGGGCTCCGGGAAGCCGGGCCGGGAGACTTGACGTTCGTCGCCGCTTCCCGGAGCCTTCCGGACCTGGAGAGGACGCGGGCGTCTGCGGCGATCGTGCCCCTGGAGGTCGAGGCGTTCTCCATCCCCGTGATCCGGGTCGAGAACCCTCACTTCGCGCTGGCGAAGGTGCTCGGCGTCATGTACGATCGGCCGCGAGGGCCCGGTTTCGTGAGCGGCCAGGCCGTCCTCGGACACGGGGTGCGGCTGGGCCGCGACGCGCAGATCCATCCCCACGTCTTCGTGGGCGACGGGACGGAGATCGGCGACCGCGCCGTCCTTTATCCGGGGGTCTACGTCGGAGAGCGCTGTTACGTTGGGAACGACGCGATCCTCTACCCGAACGTGACCCTCCGGGAAGACGTCTCGGTCGGGGCGCGCGCGATCATTCATGCGGGCGCGGTGCTCGGGGCGGACGGCTTCGGTTTCGTGGAAGAGGCCGGGCGGCATCACAAGATTCCTCAGGTCGGCCGTGTCGTGATCGAGGATGACGTCGAGATCGGCGCCAACGTCTGCATCGACCGGGCGACGCTGGGGAAGACGGTCGTCCGGCGGGGCACGAAGATCGACAACCTCGTCCAGATCGCCCACAACGTGACGGTCGGCGAGGACTGCCTGATCGTGGCCCAGGTCGGCATCTCGGGAAGCGTCGAGATCGGGAACCACGTGACGCTCGCGGGGCAGGTCGGCGTGGCGGGGCATCTGAAGATCGGAGACCGCACGATCGTGGGCGCCCAGTCGGGCGTGACGAAGAGCATTCCGGCGGACAGCCGCGTGACGGGGTTCCCGCCGGTTCCCCATGGGGAGTGGCTGAGGGCACAGGCGTCGATCCCGAAGATCCCGGAGATGCGAAAGCGGATCGCCGAGCTGGAAGAAAGAGTGAAGGTCCTTGAGCGCGCGTTGCGCCAAGGCGAGAAGGAGTCCTGAGGAGGACGACTGGATGGACATCAACGAGATCATGAAAGTTCTCCCGCACCGGTACCCCTTTCTCCTGGTGGACAAGATCGAGGAGATCGAGGTCGGAAAGCGGATCGTTGGAATCAAGAACGTGACGATCAACGAACCCTTTTTTCAGGGGCACTTTCCGAACCACCCGATCATGCCGGGCGTCCTCATCATCGAGGCGATGGCCCAGGTGGGCGGCGTCCTGGCCTTCAAGTCGGCCGACGTGGCGGAGAAACTCGTTTACTTCATGGGGATCGACAAGGCCAAGTTCCGGAAGCCGGTGTTTCCGGGGGACACCCTGCGCTTCGAGATCTCGGTCGTTCAGCACCGGAGCAGCATCTGGCGCCTGCAGGGAAACGCCTTCGTCGAGGGGAAGCTGGTGTGCGAGGCTGAGTTGACGGCCACGATCGTCGATCGGAAGAGCGGAGCGGGGGCATGAAGAAGGAGAGCGTCGTCAAGGCCGAGATGCCGGAGCCGGCCGTCCATCCCACGGCCGTCGTGGCGCCGTCGGCCGAGATCGGCCGCGGCGTGACCGTGGGCGCGTACTCCGTCATCGGCCCTCACGTGGAGATCGGAGAGGACTGCTTCGTCGGATCCCATGCCGTGATCGAAGGATGGACCAGGATCGGGCCGCGCTGTCAGATCTTCCAGTTCGCCTCGGTGGGGGCGGCCCCGCAGGATTTCTCGTACCGGGGGGAAGAGACGCACCTTACGATCGGAAGCGACAACGTCTTCCGCGAATTCGTGACGATCCACCGCGCGACGACGAAGGCCGACCGGATCACCGTGATCGGGAGCCATAACTACTTCATGGCATATTCCCACGTCGCCCACGACTGCCGGATCGCCGACCACGTCATCATGGCGAACTCGGTCGCCCTGGGCGGACACATCCTGATCGAGAGCCACGCCATCATCGGGGGACTCTCCGCCATCCACCAGTTCACGCGGGTGGGCTCATACGCGATGATCGGCGGAGGGTCGGCCGTCTCACAGGACGTTCCCCCCTACCTGTCCGTCGCGGGAAACCGGGCCAAGCCGTTCGGCCTCAACCTCGTGGGGCTGAGGCGGCACGGCTTTTCGGAGGAGACGATCGCGAAGCTCAAGAAGGCCTACAAGACGGTCTACCGGGAAGGGCTGACGCTGAAGGAAGCTTTGGAGAGGATCATGACGGAGCACGGAGACGCGGCGGAGGTCCGCCATTTCGTCGAGTTCGTCCGCGGCTCGGAACGGGGGATTTGCCGGTGAATGGGTGAATCGGTGAATGGGGTACGACTCGGAGCCAAGGGCAGGCGCGGTGCGCTGCCCTACGGTTGGGTGAAAGGATATATTCCGTAGGGCGGGTCACTGCACCCGCCCAATCTTATGAGACTCGAGGCCGGGAGCAAAACCCTGGGAATCATCGCCGGGGGCGGGATCTTTCCACGCGTCGTCGCCGAGGCGGCGCGGGAGACGGGGTTCCGCGTCGTGGCGGTGGGTCACGAGGGAGAGACGGACCCCGGTTTGGCGTCGGGCGTTGACGCGATCCATTGGGTCAAGCTCGGCCAGCTTTCGAAGATCATCAAGGCTCTCAAGCGCGAGGGCGCGGCCGAGATCGTCCTGGCGGGGGGCATCGCCAAGAAGGGGATGTTCGGCCGGGCGCGTCCCGATCTTCGGGCCATCCGCCTCCTGGCGCGGATGAAGAGCCGGAGCGACGACGCTCTTCTCCGCGCGCTGGCCGACGACCTTGAGAGCGAAGGGTTCAAGGTGCGGCCGGCGACCCAGTACCTGGGCCGGCTCCTCGCCCCGAAGGGTATTCTCTCGCGGCGGAAGCCGACGGCTCGCGAGGCGGCCGACATCGAGTTCGGCTGGCCGATCGCCCGGGAGATCGGCCGGCTGGACGTCGGCCAAGCGATCGCCGTGAAGGAGAAGGTCGTCGTCGCGATTGAGGGGATCGAAGGGACGGACTCGATGATCCGGCGCGCGGGACAACTGGCGAGGGGCGAACTCGTCGTCCTCAAGGTTTCGAAGCCGGGGCAGGACGCCCGCTTCGATCTTCCGGCGGTCGGCCCGGGAACGATCGGGGCCATCGCGGAGTTCGGCGGAGGGTGCCTGGCCGTCGAGGCGGGGCGGACGATCGTCCTGGAGCGCGAGACTCTGCTCCGCGATGCGGACAAGGCCGGCGTGGCCGTGGTGGGGCGCTGATGCGGTTTGGAGTTCGGAGTTTCGAGTTCGGAGTTAGGCGACGGCGGCTGTCTCTGGGGGTCGACTCCGCACGTCTCCCGAACCGACGTGCCAAGGGACACTCATGAGAAAGGTCCGTGTCGGCGTGGTGGGCGTGGGGTACCTGGGCGAGCACCACGCGCGGCTCTACGCCGATCTGCCGGGCGCCGAGCTCGTCGGAGTCTGCGACCTGGACGCGGACCGGGCGGCGGCGGTGGCGAAGAAGTACGGCACGAGGGCGTTCGCGTCGCCGGCCGAGCTGTCCCGCGAGGTCGAGGCCGCTTCCGTCGTCGTGACGACGCGCGACCACGTCTCCGTCGCCGTTCCTCTCCTCGATGGGGGAATCGATCTCCTCGTGGAGAAACCGCTCGCCGCGACCGTGGCGGAGGCGCGCGAGATCGTCGAGGCCGCGGATCGGGGCGGCCGGATCCTCCAAGTGGGTCACCTGGAGCGCTTCAACGGGGCCGTCCGCGCCCTGGCGCCGCTCGTGCGTCAGCCGCGCTTCATCGAGGCGCACCGGCTGGGGCCTTTTGTCGAACGGGCGGCCGACGTCTCCGTCGTGACCGATCTGATGGTCCACGACCTGGATATTCTCCTCGCCATCGTGCCGGGGGAGATTCGGTCGATCCTGGCCGTCGGGACGCGCGTCGTGTCCGATCACATCGACATCGCGAACGCGCGAATCGAATTCGACTCGGGGTGCGTGGCGAACGTCACGGCGTCGCGGGTCTCGCCGGAGAAGCAGAGGAGGATCCGGATCTTCGAGCCGGACGCGTACATGGCGCTCGACTACGCCCGGCAGGAGATCGAGGTCTACCGGAAGCAGGCGCCTCTTGCGCCGGGAGGACGGGCGCAGATCGTTCGGGAGACGGTCCACGTCGAGAAGGGGGAGTCGCTTCGCGAGGAGCTGATCGCATTCCTGGACGCGGTCCGGGAGCGCAAGGCGCCGATCGTGAGCGGCCGGGACGGCCTGAGGGCCCTCGTGCTGGCGGAGGAGATCGAGATGAGAATTGGCCAATCGTGTAAATAGTCAATGGTCAATCGTTAATAGTCAATGGTCAATCGTTAATAGTCAATGGTCAATCGTTAATAGTCAATGGTCAATCGTTAATCGTCAATCGTAAATAATGGTGATCCTGACCATTGACCAGTAACCATTGACCAATAACCATTGACCAGTAACTAATGACCATTGACTGTTCCGGAGGAACTTGTGTCGATTCCGATGGTTGATCTCAAGGCCCAGGTCCGGGACCTGGAGGCGGAGCTTCTTCCGGCGATCCGGGACGTTCTCTCGTCGACGCGCTTCGTCCTCGGTCCCAACGTGAAGGCCCTGGAGGATGAGGTCGCGGCGTACCACGGGGTCCGGCACGCCGTCGGCGTCGCGTCTGGAACGGACGCTCTGCTCTTGTCGCTCAGGGCCGCCGGCGTGGGTCCGGGGGACGAGGTCATCACGACGCCGTTCACGTTCTTCGCGACGGCGGAGGTCGTCTCTCTTCTCGGGGCGACGCCGGTCTTCGCCGACGTGGAAGACGAGACGATGAATCTCGATCCCGTTCAGGCCGCGGCGAGGATCACGCCCAGGACGAAGGCGATCGTCCCCGTACATATCTTCGGCCGGGCCGCGGCGATGGAGTCGTTTTCCAAGATGGCCCGGGAGCGCGGAGTCGTTTTGATCGAGGACTGCGCCCAGGCTTTCGGCGCCTCCCGGAAGGGGAAGAAGGCGGGGACGTTCGGCTTGGCGGGGGCGTTCTCCTTCTATCCGTCCAAGAACCTGGGCGCCTATGGCGACGGCGGGATGGTGACGACGGACGATGAGACTTTCGCCGGGAGGCTCCGGGTCCTGCGGGACCACGGGAGCCGCGAGCGGTATATGCACGAGGTCCTCGGCTACAACAGCCGTCTGGACGAGATCCAGGCGGCGATCCTTCGCGTGAAGCTCAAACGGATCGAGTCGTACAACGACGGAAGGCGGCGGGTGGCGGCGCGTTATTCGAGAGAGTTGGCCGGCGTCGTCCGGACTCCGGCGGACGATCCGGACGGGCGGCACGTCTACCATCAGTACACGATCCGCACGCCCAGGCGGGATGAGGCGGCCAAAGCCCTGGCGGGGGCCGGCATCGGCTATGCCGTTTACTACCCGGTCCCCCTGCATCTCCAGACGGTGTACAAGGACCTCGGGTACAAGGAGGGGTCCCTTCCCGTCGCCGAGCGCCTCGCCCGGGAGGTGATTTCGCTCCCCATCTTCCCGGAAATGACCGACGAGCAGGTGGATGAGGTGTGCGAAGCGGTTAAGAGCGGAATCGGAGAAGGGGTGAAACGGTGAATCGGAGAAGGAGCGGAAGGACTGTCCCCGTTTCTCCGGTTCTCCGTTTCCCCGGCTCGGGGTCTTTTCCGTGCGCATCTACCTGATCGCGGGTGAGGCGTCGGGAGACCTTCACGGCGCCGCGCTCGTCCGGGCGCTCAGGGACCGCGAACCCGGGACCCTGGTCATGGGGATCGGGGGCTCTCTGCTGGCGGCGGCCGGGATGGAGATTCGCGTCGACAATCGAGACCTCGCCGTTGTGGGCATCAGCGAAGTGATCTCGCATGCGCGGGACCTCAGGAGGGCTCTCAAGGTCGTCAGCGACGACTTGGCGAGAGAACGGCCGGACGCGCTCGTGTTGATCGATTTCCCGGATTTCAACCTGATGGCCGCCCGCCGGGCCAAGTCGCTGGGGCTTCGGGTCGTCTACTACATTCCTCCCCAGGTCTGGGCCTGGCGGAAGGGCCGGCTGAGGAAGATCGGACGGCGGGTCGATCGCGTGCTCACGATCTTTCCGTTCGAGGAGGAGATTTACCGCCGGCAGGGGATTCCGGTGACATTCGTCGGGCATCCGCTCGTCGATGCCGCGTCGGGCCGTCCCGGGAGGGTCGAGGCCCGAAGGTCGATCGGATTGTCTGAGGAAGCGGCTGTCCTGGCCCTTCTTCCGGGGAGCAGGCGGCGGGAGGTGGAGCTCCTTTTCCCGGTCCAGCTCGAAGCGGCGCGGCGCCTGGGGGCCGACGTTCCGGGTCTCTCCGTGGTAGTTCCCGTCGCGCCCACCGTGGACGAGAGGGCTCTCGAACGGATGGCCGCTGAGGCGGGCGTGAAAGCCCGGTTGTCCCGCGCCCCCGCGATCGACGTCCTTGCCGCATCCGACGCCGCCGTGGTGACGTCGGGAACGGCGACGCTGGAAGCGGCCATCGCGGGGGTCCCGTTCGTGATCGTGTACAAGGTCTCGGGAGTGACGGCGGCGTTGGGACGTCTCCTGATCGGGGTGGAAAACATCGGCCTCGTCAACATCGTCGCCGGCCGGCGGGTCGTTCCGGAGCTCCTGCAAGAAAACGCGAGCCCGGATGAGATCGTTCGCGCGGTCAGGCCGTGGCTGACGGACCGCGCGTCGCGCGCCGGGATGGAGAGGGATCTCGACGAGGTCCGGAGAAGGCTGGGGCCGCCGGGGGCGTCGGCCCGCGCGGCCGAGGCGGTCATGTCGATCGTGGGGCGTCTTGTCCCGATGGAGAAGAGCGAGGAGAGAGTCGGGCATGCTTAGAGAATACCTCAAGCTGATGGCGTACGCCCGGCCCAGCGTGGGGCGGCTCGTCCTGGCACTGCTGGCCGCGGCGGCCGTCTCGGGCCTCACCGCCCTGGCGGCCTATCTCGTCAAGGACATTCTCGACGGCGTCTTCATCCAGCGCGACCGGTCCCTGCTCGTCATTCTTCCAGTTGCGATCCTCGCCATCTACCTTTTGAAGGGCGTCTTCGCCTACGTCCACGCCTACCTGATGAGCTACGTGGGGGCGGCCGTTGTCCGGGACATCCGGGATCGCATGTACGCGCGGCTCGTTCTTCTGCCGATCGGCCATTTTTCCCGCCACTCGAGCGGGACGATGATCTCCCGCGTGATGAACGACGTCTCCCAGATCGGGCGGGCGTTTTCCGTGAGCCTCAAAGACCTTCTGCAGGAGAGTCTCATGGTCATGGCCTTGGCGGGCGTGGCCTTCTACCACGACTGGGTCCTGGCTCTCCTGGGCATCGTCGTCCTTCCCTTTGCCATGGTCCCGATCGTCCGGCTGGGGCGGAAACTCCGCTGGCTCAGCCGGAAGGGGCAGGAGAAAGTCGCGGGACTGACCGAGCGCCTTTCGGAGACGATCACGGGGATCCGCGTCGTCAAGGGATTCGGGACGGAGGAGGCGGAGTCCCGGCGCTTCGAGGCGGAGAACCGCGACTACTTCGGCGTCCACATGCGCGGCGTCCGGACGCTCGAGATCACCACGCCGCTCATGGAGTTCGCGGGGGCCGTCGGCGTGGCGGCCGTGATCTGGTTTGGGGGAGGGCGGGTCATCGAAGGCTCGATGACGCCGGGGACGTTCTTCTCGTTCCTGGCGGCGCTCCTCCTCCTCTATACGCCCGCCAAGCGTCTCTCGCGGGTGCGGAACGAGCTCCAGCAGACGATGGGCGCGGCGGAGCGCGTGATCGAGTTCCTGGAGACGCCGGCCGAGATCTATCGTCCGGCGGGATCGAGGGAGGCCTCTCCCCTGGCCCGGTCGATCGTCTTCGAGAACGTTTCGTTCCGGTACGAGGGGCGGAAGAGGGACGCCCTGGAGGACGTTTCTCTCGAAGTCCGCGCCGGCGAGGTGATCGCTCTCGTGGGGGCGAGCGGCGGCGGAAAGACGACGCTCGTCAATCTCCTCCCCCGGTTCTACGATCCGACGTCCGGCGGGATCCTCATGGACGGGACCGGCCTCGGGTCGTTCGACCTTTCCTCCCTTCGTCGGCAGATCGGGATCGTGGCCCAGGACGTGATTCTCTTCGACGCGACGATCGGCGAGAACATCGCCTACGGCTCTCCCGGCGCCTCGCGGGAGGAGATCGAGGCCGCGGCGAGGGCCGCCCACGCCGAGCCGTTCATCCTGGATCTTCCCGACCAGTACGGGACGCGCGTCGGGGAGAGGGGACTGCGCCTTTCGGGCGGCCAGAGGCAGAGGATCGCGATCGCGCGGGCGCTCCTCAGGAACCCGTCGATCCTGATCCTGGACGAGGCCACCTCGTCGCTGGACTCGGAGAGCGAACGCCTCGTGCAGGAGGCCCTCGCGGCGCTGATGCGGGCGAGGACGACGTTCGTCATCGCGCACCGGTTGTCCACCGTCGTCGGCGCCGACCGGATCCTCGTGATCGAGAAGGGGCGGATCGTCGAGGAAGGGACGCACCTCGACCTCATGGCCCGCGGCGGCGCCTATCAGCGCTACTACAACCTCCAATTCAAGGACGCGGAGACCGTCGCGGGATGAAAGACTTCGTTCTCCTGACCGTGGTTCCTTCCCTGGCGGCGGCGCTCATCCGGATCCTGGGCCGTCTCCGGCCCCCCGTTCACGTCGGCGCCCGGTCCGTCCAGGAGGCGCGCGCCCGGGGGGAGAACGCGATCCTGGCCTTCTGGCACGGACAGCTCCTCATGATGCCGCACATGTGCCTGGGCCGGCCCCTGGACGTCATGATCAGCAGTCACCGGGACGGAGAGATGATCGCCCGGACGATGGTCCATTTCGGCTTCGGGGCCGTCCGCGGCTCTTCGACGCGGGGAGGAGCCGTGGCGCTGAAAGGCGCGATTCGCTCCATTCGCGCGGGTCGGGACGTGGTCGTCACGCCGGACGGCCCGAAGGGGCCCGCGCGCGTCGTCCAGCCGGGCGTCATCGAGCTGGCCCGCTCGACGGGAGCGCC
Source organism: Nitrospiria bacterium (assembly GCA_919903025.1). Classification (GTDB taxonomy): domain Bacteria; phylum Nitrospirota; class RBG-16-64-22; order RBG-16-64-22; family RBG-16-64-22; genus RBG-16-64-22. The sequence continues at coordinate 20,325 of CAKKSE010000155.1, forward strand.
GATCTTCCCCGTCGCCTACGGGGTCCGTAAAAAAAAAGCTTTTCGTCGTGGGACAGGTTCGTCGTTCCCTGCCCCTTCTCCGAGAGCCGCTTCGTCTGGGGAGAGGCGGTCCGCGTTCCCCGAGAAGCCGACGCTGAGAGTCGCGAGATCTTCCGGAAGAAGCTGGAAAAAGAGCTGAACCGGATCTCCCTGTCAGCCGACCGGTTCGACGCCCCGTGACGCTATTCCTCTACAACCTGTTCCTCCTGCTTTCTTTTCCCTTCCTGTCGGTCCTCTTGCTCGCTCCTCGGCACCGGCACGGTCTCCGGGCGCGTTTCGGGTTCCCCCCCCGCGCCCCGGCGGACGGGCGGCGGACGGTCTGGTTCCACGCCGTCTCGGTCGGCGAGGTGATGGCCGCCGCGCCCCTCGTGGAGGCTTACCGGGCGCGCTGGCCGTCCGACCGCATCGTCGTCACGACCGTGACGGCGACGGGCCAGCAGGTCGCCCGGTCGAATCTCGGGTCGGCCGATCTCATCACGTATTTTCCCTTCGACTTTCCGTGGAGCGTCGCATGGTCGATCGACCGTCTGGCTCCCTCCTGCGTCGTTCTTCTCGAAACGGAAATCTGGCCCAATTTCCTTCGAGCGGTCCGGCGGCGCCTGATTCCCGTCGTCCTCGTCAACGGGAGGATCTCGGACCGGTCGTTCCGCCGGTACCGGAAGGCGGCGTTCTTCCTCCGCTCCATCTTCGATCTTCCGTGCCGCTTCTCGATGCAGACGGAACTGGACGCCGAGCGGATCATCCGCCTGGGCGCGCCGAGGGAGCGCGTGCGGGTCGCCGGGAACGTGAAATTCGATCGAGCGACGGCCGGCCGGAGCGCAAGCGGCGGCCGCCTGAAGACGATCGTTGACGCCCTGGGGAAGCCCGTTCTCCTGGCCGGGAGCACGCACGCCGGCGAAGAGGAGATCGTCCTCGCTGCGTGGGACCGCGTCCGCCGGACGGTCCCGGGTCTTCGACTGGTTCTGGCGCCGCGCCATCCGGAGCGCGTTCCTTCCGTCGAGAATCTCGCGCGCCGGATGGGCTTGGCTGTGCGCCGCTGGAGCGACGTCCGAGAGGGGGGCGCGATCCCGCCGGAGGCGTTCATTCTCGTCGACACGGTGGGCGAGCTGGCCGGTCTCTACGAGGCGGCGGACGTCTCGTTTGTCGGCGGGAGCCTCGTGCCCGCGGGAGGACACAACCTTCTCGAGCCGGCGGGCGCCGGATCGCCGATCCTCGTCGGCCCGCACACGGAGAACTTCCGGGAAATCTCCGACCTGCTCATCGCGGCGGGAGCGGCCCGTGTGATCGGATCGGATGGTCTCGCCGTGGCGCTGGAAGAGCTTCTCCAGGACGAGACGAAGAGGCGGGCCATGGGCGAGGCCGGGCGCGGGGTCGTCGAGCGGAACGCCGGGGCGACCGCGCGGACGATCGATCTTCTGGGAGAGCTGATCGGTGAGCCGGCCTGACCGGTACTGTTCACAAGGAAGCGGCTTGGGTTCTGCCGCCGGAGCGGGTCCTGTCCTCGGCCAGCCCCACCGTCCTCACGGCATTCGCCGTTCCGGGCGATGGGGCGTCTCCCGACGTGTCGGGACCACCCGCTCCGCGAGCGCCCGGCGGTAGATGAATGCGACGAGAAATCCGGACAGATGAACGTGCTCCGGTCCCTTCCTGGGCCGTGCCGGCCCTCGTGCCGGTCTCGTGGCTGTATGGCGGGGCCATGTCGCTCCGGAACCTTGCGTATGACCGGGGATGGCTGGCGTCGAGACGGATCGAGGCGCCCGTCGTGAGCGTCGGGAACCTCACACTGGGAGGGACCGGGAAGACGCCGACGGTCATCGGGATATCGAAGCGCCTCCTGGCCCGCGGGATCAGGCCGGGGATCGCCAGCCGGGGATACGGCCGCTTGAGCCGGGGGCTTCGTCTCGTGACGGACGGAACCAGCCCGCCGCTTGGCCCGGACGAAGCGGGCGAGGAGCCCGTCCTGATGGCCCGGCAACTTCCCGGCGTTCCGATCGCCGTGGCCGAAAGACGGATCGACGCGGCCCGAGAGGCGGTCCGGCAAGGGGCGGAGATCGTCCTTCTCGACGATGGATTCCAGCACCGGAGTCTGGCGCGCGATCTCGACATTGTCCTGGTCGATGGCGGCTCAGGCCCGGCGCGAGAGCGGCTGTTTCCGGCGGGAAGACTCCGGGAGCCGGTCTCGGCCCTCTCGAGGGCCGACGTGTTGATGATGACGCGGAAGAGCGTTGTTCCGGAGGAGAGCGCGTCCGTCGGCGGCGGGTTTCAACGGTTGGCCCGGTTTTCGGCGGAGTTCCGTCCTGCGCATATCGCGGGGCCGGCGGGCGAGGCGCTTCCGCTCGACGCTCTCCGAGGCGTCCGCGTGGTTGCCCTCTCGGCGATCGGGAACCCGTCCGCTTTCCTTGCGACGCTGGGGGAGCTTGGGGCGGATGTGACGGCCGAGATCCGCCACCGGGACCACCATCGGTACTCGGCGCGGGACCTTGACGATGCCTTGCGGGCTTGCGATCGGGAGAAAGCGTCCTTCGTCGTGACGACCGAAAAGGACGCGGTCCGTCTCGGGGCGTTCACGGACGCGAAGACGCCGGTCCGGGTCGTGGGAATCTCCTGGTTTCCGGGCTCGGGATGGGAGGCGGTGGAGGAGACGATCGTTTCGCTCGTCAGGACGGGGAAGGGACGGGTGTGAAGAGAGGCGGCGCGGCCGTTGCGGCACTGCTTACGGGAATTTCATTTCCACTTTCCCTCCTGTCCCGCCGTGCGGGACGGGCGCTGGGAGATCTCCTGGGCGGACTCTGGCGGAGCGTGGATTCGCGTCACAGGTCGGCGGCGGATGAGAACGTCGCGAGGGCGTTTCCTTCGCTTTCTTCGGTCGAACGGGATGCCCTTGTCCGGGACGTCTTTCGCCACTTGGGGCGGACGGCGATTGAATTCGTCTCGCTCAGTTCCTATAATGCCGCCAGCCTCGGGCGATACATCGAGGACCGCGTCCGGTTTGAAGGACTAGAAATCGTTCGGCCCTTTCTGGACCGGAAGCAGGGCGGATTCATCCTGACGGCGCACTGCGGGAACTGGGAACTGCTCGGCCTGGCGCTTGCCGCGGCCGGACTTCCGATGACGATCGTCGCCCGGCCGCTCGACTCTCCCGCGCTCAACCGGTGGGTCGATGGGATTCGCGGCAGGCTGGGGAGCCGCGTCGTCGGCAAGAAGAGGGTCCTCAGGCCGATCCTGGAGGACGTTGGCGCGGGACGCTGGATCGGAATTCTCCTCGATCAGAACGTAGCGCGGGAAGAAGGCGTGTTCGTTCCTTTCTTCGGTGTGCCCGCCTGCACGACCAAGGGGCTGGCCCTCATGGCGATCAAGACGGGCGCGCCGGTCGTTCCGACCTTCATCCGCCGGGAGGACGACGGGACGCATCTCGTCGTCTTTCATCCTCCGATCGGGAATATCCCCGCGGGGGATCGGGATGAGAGCGTCCGGCTGTTGACTGCGGCGTACACGGAGAAGATCGAGGAAGAGGTCCGCGCGCATCCGGACCAGTGGTTCTGGGTCCACCGCCGGTGGAAGACGCGCCCGGATTCGAAGAACGGTGAATGGGTGAAGGGGGTGAATGCGGGGAACGGTCAACCCCCCCACCTTAATCCTCCCCCGCAAGGGGGGAGGAGAGAAAAGAAAACCGTAGGGGGCGGCCCTCCGTGGCCGCCCGCATGAGAGAGAATCCCCTCCCCCTTGAAGGGGGAGGGTGAGGGTGGGGGTGAAGATTCGGGTGGATCGGAAAGAAATTGATCTTGGGTTCGATCACATCGAACGGCTCCTCATCGCGGCGCCGAACTGGATCGGGGACGCCGTTCTTGTGTTCCCGGCCGTCGCAAGCGTCGCGAAGGGGTTTCCGCGGGCGCGGATCGACGTTCTGGCCCGGGGCGAAACCGCCGACCTCTTCCTCGGGCAGGAGTCTGTATCCGCCGTCCGGCGCGTGGAACGATCCGACCTGCGAGGGATCGGCCTGCTCAGGACGGCAAGGGCGTTGCGAGACGAGAAGTATCAGGCGGCGATCCTCTTCCCGAACTCCTTCCGCTCGGCCCTTCTTGCGCGGTTGGCGCGGATTCCGGTCCGGATCGGGTATGGAAGAAATTTCCGACGGCTCCTGCTCTCGAAGGCCGTATCACGAGGGCCGACGGGGCGAAGGGCGCACCAGTCGGAATACTACCTCGATCTTCTTCGCGCGGCCGGAATTTCCGTCGAGATGTCCGTTCCGGTTCTTCGTCTCTCGAAAGACGAGGTGGACCGGGCGAGGAGCCGCATTGCCGAGAACGGGCTGAACGCGTCGAACCTGATCGGACTGGCGCCGGGGGCGGCTTACGGCCGGGCCAAGAAATGGGGGTCCGACCGTTTCGCCGAGGCGGCGGCCCGTCTGGCCGGGGAATTCGGCGCCGGCGTCGTCGTCTTCGGCGCGGAAAGGGAGCGCGGGGACGGCGAGGCGATCCGGAGGCGCCTGCCGGGGGTTTTGAATCTCGCCGGGCGGACGACGGTTCGGGAGTTCATGGCTCTGGTGTCGCTTTGCCGGGTTCTGCTGACCAACGATTCCGGCGCCATGCACGCGGCTGCTGCCGTCGGCGTTCCGGTCGTCGCGGTCTTCGGTCCCACCGATCCGGGAGAGACCTCCCCTCTCGGAGAAGGGCACGCGATCGTCAGGGAGCCGGTCGATTGCGCTCCCTGCTTCCGGCGGGAGTGTCCGACCGACCATCGGTGCATGACGAGGATCCCGGTGGAACGGGTGATCGAGGCGGCGGAGCGTTTGCTGTCGAAGGAAGGTCAAGAGGAGGCGGCGGAGGTCCGTGGCTAGGGAGTCTTTGGCGGCAATCGATCCCGCGCGGATTCTGTTCATCAAGCCGTCTTCCCTCGGGGACATCGTGCACGCCGTTCCCGCGTTCAACGCCCTGCGCCGCCGTTTCCCCGCCGCAGGGATCTCCTGGCTCGTGTTCGAAGAGTTCGCGGGAATCGTCGAACAGCTTCCCGGCCTCGGAGAAGCGATCGTCGCGGACCGGCGGGGGGGATGGAGAGGAGTCATCGCGGTGGTCCGAGGGAAACGGTTCGATCTGGCCGTCGATCTTCAGGGATTGCTCCGAAGCGGCTGGCTGGCCCGAGGATCGGGCGCGCCGATCCGTATCGGACTTTCGGATTCGCGGGAAGGCGCGGGCCTGTTCTATACGCACCGCGTTCTCGTGCCGCCGGGGACGATGCACGCGGTCGAGCGGTACGGCCTTGCGGCGGAGGCCCTTGGCGGCCGTTTCGATCCGGCCGCAGGGACTCTGCCCGTGACGCCGGGGGCGAAAGAGAAGGTGGACAATATCTTCAGGGAGGCGCGCATCGAGGGAGGCGCGCCGCTCGTGGGACTTGCGCCGGGGGGCCGCTGGAAGACGAAGAGATGGCCGCCGGAGAGGTTTGCCATGGCCGGCCGGGAGATCGTCTCGCGGCTGGGAGCATCCGTCGCCGTGATCGGATCAGCCGAGGAAGCCGGGATTTGCGAGGCTGTCGCGGGCGGTATTTCCGGAGCCGTGAGCCTCGCGGGCCGAACAGCTGTGGCCGACCTTCCCGCTCTGGCCGAGCGGCTCGACGCCCTGCTCACGAACGATTGCGGGTTCATGCACGTGGCGGCGGCTATGGGCGTCCCGGTTGTTGCGATCTTCGGCCCCACGGATCCTGACGCGATAGGACCTTACATCGCCGCGGCGAGAGTCCTGAGGGCGCCGGTCCCTTGCGGGCCGTGCCGGAGGAGGACGTGCTGGCACCTGACATGTCTCGAGAGGATCAGCGCGGACGAGGCGGCGGACGCGGTCGCCGTGCTGATCAAGGCCGGACGGGAACGCCAGGCCGTCTCGGCGGGATGATGAAAGAGATCGCGGATCGGGCGGGCCGATGGGTTGCGAGCCACCGAGTCCTGGTGACGATTCCGGCGGTTGTTCTTCTTTTCGCCTTGGCGAGTCCATCGATGGGATCGATCCTCGGCGGGGCGATCCTCTTGTCGTTCGGGGAAACGCTCCGGGTCTGGTCCTCCGGCCACATCGAGAAGAACAAGTCGCTCGCCACGGGCGGGCCGTACCGCTTCACGCGCAACCCGTTGTACTTGGGGAATTTTCTCCTGGGGCTGGGCTTCGCCGTCATGTCGGGGCGATACGCGCTCATTGCGCTCTTTCCGGTTCTGTTCTATCTCGTGTATGCTCCGGTGATCCGGGACGAGGAGGAGTTCCTGCGGAACAGGTTCGGGCCTCTTTTCGACGAGTTGTGCCGGCGCGTTCCGCGGTTCTTTCCTGCCTGGCCTGCCCGGCCGGAAGGCGGGGGGGAGTTCTCCTGGAGGCTTGTCTGGAAGCATCGGGAGCAGGTGACGTGGGCCGGGCTGGCGGCGGGGGTCGGGTTGATGGTCCTGCGGGGATGGGCTTCTTGGTAGGAAAGAACGAATTGAAAATTGAGAATTGGAAATTGAAAATTGTAAATTGCAGATTCAACTTGCAACGCGGGAGGTAATTCCATGGCGATCAGCAAGGAACTTCTCGAAATCCTGGCCTGTCCGAAGTGCAAAGGGGACCTGGAGCTTACGCCGGCGATGGACGGGCTCATTTGCCGCGCGTGCAAGCTCAAGTACGCGATCAAGGATGACATTCCGATTATGCTGATCGACGAGGCGGAGAAGATCGAGTAGCCGTGCCGATAGATATGCCGACACTTTCCGCCGCCATCATCACGCTCAACGAGGAGGACCGGATCCGGGAGGCCCTCGATTCCGTCCGGTTCGCCGACGAGATCGTGGTCGTGGATTCGGGAAGCGCCGACCGGACGGTCGAGATCTGCCGGGAGTTCACGGACAAGGTCTTCGTCGAGACGTGGCGCGGGTTCGCCGGACAAAAGAACGCCGCCGTCGAGAGGACCACGGGGGACTGGGTGCTCTCGATCGACGCGGATGAGCAGGTGACGGCCGAGCTTGCGGGCGAGATCCGGGGCGTGGTTTCGAGCGGGGGTCCGCGGGACGGGTACCTGGTGCCTCGCCGCAACTTCTTCGGCGGGACATGGGTCCGGCACGGGGGCTGGTACCCGGACTACACCCTCCGGCTCTTTCGCCGCGGCAAGGGTCAGTTCGCCGAGCGGCGCGTCCACGAGGCCGTTACGCTGAACGGGGGCCGGGTGGGCCGTCTCCGGTCGCCGCTCATTCACAGGACGTACGAGGGGGTGGGCGACTATCTCCGGCGAATGGACCGGTATTCGACGCTTGCGGCGGAGGAGCTGCGTGCGCGGGGACGCCGCGCGCGCTGGTTCGACCTGGTCCTTCGGCCGCCGGCGGTCTTCCTCAGGAACTACGTCCTTCGCGCGGGATTCCTCGACGGGCGGACGGGCCTCATCGCGGCCGGACTCACGTCCGCGTACACATTCTCCAAGTACGCCAAGCTCGCGGAGATGGGCCGAGCGGAATAGAGAGGTTTTCCTCTCGGCGCTTGACGGCTCCCATCGCGGGCCGTATCCTTGCCTCTCTGTCCGAGGGGAGAAAGGGATTGTCTCATGAGAGCAACGGTCAGGGCCAAGGGCGAGAAGAAATACACATGGCAGGATTATCTCACGTGGCCGGATGATGAGAGGTGGGAAGTCATTGACGGGGCGGCCTACGACATGACGCCGTCGCCGTCTTTTCAGCACCAGAAAGTGGCCGGGAACTTCTATCGAGTCCTCAGGGACAGGGTGGGAAAGGGGCCGTGTATCGCGGCAATCGCACCGCTCGACGTCTACCTGGATGACGTTAACTTCGTTCAGCCGGACGTTCTGGTTGTCTGCGACGAGAAAAAGATTCGCGACAGGATCTACGGCGCCCCGGACCTCGTCGTCGAAGTTCTGTCTCCCTCCACCTCGGTCAAGGACAGGCGAGAAAAGAAGAACCTCTACGAGAAGTTTGGCGTCCGGGAGTACGTGATCGTTCATCCGGAGGAAATGCTGGTCGAGAGATTTTTCTTGAATGAGGGGAGATTCAGGGGGCCGGATGTCTTCGGAAGCCAGGAAGTTCTTCCTCTCTTGTTCCTGGAGGGCATGGAGGTCCCGCTGTGGGAAGTCTTCGAGGTTCAGCCGCCCGGGGAGGGCGAAGGAGCGTGATCCGGTGATGGACATCCGGAGAATCCTCGCCATCAAGCTCCGAAACCTGGGGGACGTGCTCCTCGCCGTTCCGGCCCTTCGCGCAATCCGCGAATCGCACCCGGGGGCGAGCCTCTCCGTCCTCGTGGCCAGGGGGACGGAGGAGATGGTCGAGGGGCTTCCCTGGATCGACGAAGTCCTGAGCGTTGATCGTCCCAAAGGAAAGCACGGCTTCTGGGGGAACCTGGGGCGGGAACTCCGGTTTCTGGGCGATCTCAGGAAGCGCCGCTTTGAAATGGTCGTCGATTTTACGTCCGGCGATCGGTCGGCGATCTATGGGTTCCTCTCCGGCGCACGCGAGAGGATCGGCCGGGAGCCTTCCGGAAAGAGTGGTGGTTTCCGGGGCAAGAGCCGCCTCTATACGCACCTGGCCCCGCCGCCCAATCACTCGATCCACGTGGTGGAGAACGACCTCGATCTCGTCCGGCGGTTCGGGATGGAGACGCGGGACGAACGGCTTGAGTTCGCCGTTCCCCCCGAAGCGGAAGAGAGAATGGGGCGTCTTCTGGCGGCGCGTGGAATCGGAGCGGGGGAACCGTTTCTCCACGTCCATCCGACGTCCCGCTGGCTCTTCAAATGCTGGAAAGACGAATCCATGGCGGAGACGCTCGACCGGGTGCCAGGCGAACTTGGCCTTCGCGTCGTGATGACCTCGGGACCGGAGGCGCGGGAAGTTCAGAAAGCCCGCTCGATCGTCTCCATAATGAAAACCAGACCGACGACCCTTCTTGGGGAAACTTCGCTCAAGGAGATGGGCGCGATCTCACGAAGGGCGCAGGTCTTCCTCGGCGTGGATTCCGCGCCGATGCACATCGCCGCCGCCGTCGGTACGCCGGTCGTCGCCCTCTTCGGTCCGTCGGGCGAGCACAACTGGCGGCCGTGGCGGGTGGAACACCGGGTCGCGGCCCTGCCGTTCGACTGCAGGCCGTGCGGAAGGGACGGGTGCGACGGGACCAAGGTGAGCCGATGTCTCATGGAGCTTCCCTCCGCGGATGTTCTTGCCGCGCTCCAAAGCGTTCTTAAGTCGACAAGGATCGCCGAACCTGTTTAGCGAGATCGTCACGCTTCTTCTTGCGGTCGTTTTCCGGATTGTCCGGCGGCTCGATCGGCGCGCCTTTCCCGCCGCGGATGTCTCCCGTGTCAGGCGAGTCCTTGTCTTCTCCACAACTGCGATCGGCGACACGCTCATGAACACGCCGGCGATCCGCGCGCTTCGGAAGGCCCTTCCCGCCGCGAGGATCACGGCCGTCGCGGACCGGCGGCGCGCGGATCTCCTCCGCCACAATCCGCACCTGGATCATCTGATCGTCTATCCAGGAAAGTTCAGGAGGGTTCGCTCCCTCGTGCGCGAGCTCCGTGCCGTCCAGCCCGACTGGGCGATCATCCTCCACGGCAACGATCCCGACATTCCGATCCTGGCCTATCTTTCGGGTGCGCCCATTCGGGCGGGCTGGTCGGAGAGCCGCTTCTCGTTTCTTCTGACGCAGCCTCTTGAGATTCCGAAAAACCTGCCGTTCGTCCGGAGGCGGACGGAGATGATCGAAAGACTCGGCGTGAAGTCCGACGGGGATGAGACGGAGTTTCACCTCCCGCCGGACGCCGGCCGGCGTCTCGAAACGCGGCTGGCGGAACTGGGCGCTTCGCTGGAGGAAGGGTTCGTGGCGCTCCATCCGTTCGGAAGCCGGCGGAGCAAGTGGTGGCCGGCCGATGACGCCCGCGCATTCGTCGGCTTGATCGCGCGGGAGACGGGGCGGCGGTGCGTGGTCTTGGGTGGAGAGCGGGAGAGGGAGGCGGCCGCCCGCTTCTTCGGCGATCATCCGGACCGCCCCGCGATCCTTTGCGGCGCGCTGAACCTGATCGAACTGGGCGCGCTTCTAGTTCGGAGCAGGGCGCTGATCAGCACGGACAGCGGACCCATGCATCTCGGGTTCGCCCTGGGTGTCCCGACGGTCGCGCTCTTCGGGCCGGAGGACTGGCGCGACTACGGAGTCGG
>CAKKSE010000155.1:30619-39985 GCA_919903025.1 Nitrospiria bacterium
GGGCGTTTCCGGGCGCGAAGATCGGCGTTCTGGCGAACACGTACAATGCGCCCGTCCTGGCCGGCAACCCGGACATCGATCAAGTCTACGTCTACGAGAAGGCGAAGCACGCTCCTGGAAAGGACCGGGTGCGCGTGCATCTCGAGAACGCGCGGACGTTTTGGCGGTTGAGGCGCGAGAGATACGACGCGGCCATCGGGTGCGGCTCTTCCTCTCCCCGCATCGGGCGGTTCACGTTCCTGACCGGCGCACGGGAGCGGATCGGGTTCGTGGGGCCGGGCGGGAACAAGCTCTCCTACACCCACCCCATCGCCGAGCCGGCGGTCGTTGAGCATGAGGTCGTCCGGACCCATCGCCTTCTTGAGCCGCTGGGGATCACGGGTCCGCCGGGGGACCTGGTCCTCGTTCCGGACCCGGGCGAGCAAGAGCGGTTCGACCGCGCCAGGGCCCTCCATCCGGGAATCGGCGGGAGACCGCTCATCGCCGTCGCGATCAGCGCTCGGATCGAGCGGAACAAGTGGCCGCTCGAGAAGTTCGAATCGTTGATCGGTGAGATCGTCCGGCGGGACCTGGGGACGCCTCTCCTCCTCTGGGCCCCGGGACTTCCGTCCAGCCCGACTTTCCCCGGCGATGACGAGGCGGCGAGCCTACTGCTCGGCCGGTTCGGCGAGAAGGTCCTGGCTTACCGGACCGAGACGCTGGCGGCCCTCATCGCGGCGGTCTCCAGGTCGGATCTCGTCGTGACGCCCGACACCGGGACGCTTCACATCGCGGCGGCGTGCAGGAAGCCGACGGCCGCCTTGATGACGCGGGACAAGTCCTTTCGCTGGCATCCGTGGAATACTCCTCACGTCGTTCTCGCGTGCGGGGACCAGGTGGGCCCCGTAGCCGTGGACGAGGTGCTCGGCGCGGTCGGCCGCTTGGCGGCCGGGTCGGGATGCCCGTGCTGACGATCGTCCATACGGAGTCTTCGACCGGGTGGGGTGGTCAGGAGATACGGATCGTTCTTGAATCGATGGGGCTCCGCGCGCGGGGGCACGATGTCCGGTTGATCGGCCCGCGGGGAGGGGCCGTCATCGACCGGGCCCGGGCGATGGACATCCCCGCGGAAGCGTGGGATTGGAATGGGGCGGCTGGATGGTTCTCGATTTTCCGCTTGGCGCGGCGGCTGGACTCGCTCAGTCCTTCGGTCGTTGTCACCCACTCGTCGCGGGACGCGTGGGTCGCCGCCCTCGCGTCCCGGGTATCGAGAAGCCGGCCGGCTGTCGTCCGCATGCGACATCTGTCCACGCCCGTCTCGACGGGTCGCCTCACAAGATGGCTGTACACGGGCCTCTCCGACCTTATCGTCACGACGAGCGAGGCGATCCGCCGGGATCTCATCGAGCGAAACGGCTATCCGGCCGAACGGATCGTCTCCATCCCGACCCGAGTCGATCCGGCCGCGTACAATCGTCCGGAGGCCTGCGCCGGCGCGCGGCTGTCGATGGGAATCCGAGACAACGACTTCGTCCTCGGGACGGTCTCCGTGCTGAGGTCGTGGAAGGGGCACGATCTTCTTCTCGACGCGGCCCGGGATCTCCGGGCGGCCGTACCGGGACTCCGGATCGTCATCGTGGGCGACGGCCCGCAAAGAGAGAGGCTTCGGGCGCGCGTTGAGGATGAAGGGCTCCGGGAGATCGTGACGATGACCGGCCACCGCGAGGATGTCGCGGAACTGCTCTCGGCGATGGATGTATTCGTGTTTCCCTCGACGGGGAACGAGGGGGTTCCCCAGGCCGTCCTTCAAGCCATGGCGGCGGGACTTCCGGTTGTCGCATCGTCGCTTCCGTCCATCGCGGAGGTTGTGCGGGAGGGGGAGACCGGTTTGCTGTTCCCGCCCGGCGACGGACCGGCTCTGGTCGAGAAGGTCCTTCACTTGGCCGGCGACGCGGATCTCCGCCGGAGAATGGGCGAAGCGGGGAGAATCCAGGTTCGCGAGCGGTTCTCGGAAAGCGGGATGCTCGATCGGCTGGAGGAAGTCTACTGCAAGGCCGCCTTGCGGCGCGGGCGCGGGGGGCGATGATCTGCGCGCGTGGAACCTCTGGCGTTGGAATCCCGGCCGCGGTATGATGACTCGATCCGGCGGGCGCGGCCGAACGGCCGGCTCGACAAGGCGAGACGAGGCGCGGACGCGATGCTGACGACACTTGAAGAAATTACAAAACGGCTCGTGGAGCGGTACGATCCCGATCGGATCATCCTGTTCGGATCGCGGGCGACTGGAGGATCTCGTCCGGACAGCGACATTGATCTCCTGATCGTAAAGGAGACAGAGAAGCGTCCCATCGATAGGAGGTGCGAGGTCGAGGCAATGCTTGCGGACCGCTCGGTGCCGCTCGACATCGTTGTCTATACGCCCGAGGAGATGAGATACCTCTTCTCCATCGGGAGTCCCTTCTTGGAAGAGGTTCTCGAACAGGGGAGGGTTCTCCATATGAGGAAGGCAACGGAGGCATGGCTGCGGGACGCGGAAGAAGAGATCGATTCGGCTGCGGTTCTCCTTGAACGCGGTCTGTTCCGTCCCGCCTGCTACCACAGCCAGCAGTGCGTCGAGAAGGGCTTGAAGGTTCTGATCATCGAGAAGGGCGGCAGGCCTGAGCGGACCCGCAATATCGTAGATCTGCTCAATCGCGCGAGCGCCGCCGGCTGGGATGTGTTGTTGTCGATAGACGACGCCGTCTTTCTGAACAGCATCTACAAGGGGCGCTATCCAACGGAAGAGGGGCTGTTGCCTCACGGCGAGCCGAGGCGGGAGGACGCCGAGCGGGGCGTCAATGCGGCGAACGTCTTTCTCGCGAGAGTGCGGGATCTCATCCGGCAGGGTTGATCGGGACCATGGCTAGCGGAAAGAGCAGTACTCCGCATGCTTTGCGGGGCGGGCCGGCGTTTCGTGGCTGAGGACGGCAGACGCCGCATCGCCTTCGTCCGGCGGGCGTACACGCCTTTCGGGGGCGCCGAGCGCTTCCTCGATCAGGCGGCGGGGCGCTTCGCCGAACGAGGCGGCGAGGTCCATCTCGTCTGCGAAAGCTGGCGGAGCGGGGCCCGGCCCGGCCTGACCGTTCATGCCGTGGGATCCGTCCCCCTGGGGAGGACCCTTTCGAGCGTTATCTTCGTTCGCCGGGCCCATGAAGCTCTTCGGACGATCGATCCCGACGTCACGGTCAGCTTCGACCGGATCCTCAAGGCCGACATCTACCGCGCCGGCGACGGCTGCCACCGCGCGTGGCTCGACCGGCGCGGCCTCCGGGGACGATTGGACGCCCGTTTCTCCCCCTTTCACCGGTGGATTCTTCACGTCGAGCGGCGCCTTTACGCGGGGGGCGGCGCCCGCCTCATCGTGGCGAATTCAACGCTGGTATCGAAGGAAATATCGCGGTACTATGGAACCCCGGCCGGCCGGATCGTCGTGCTCCCAAACGGCGTCGATCTCGACCGGTTCCACCCGGAGCTTCGCCTTCAGTGGCGGTCCGGCGTCCGAAGCGGCTGGGGGATCGGAAACGACGTCCCGGTCTTTCTCTTTCTCGGTTCCGGGTTCGAACGGAAGGGACTTGCGCCGCTGATCGAGGCCCTGGGGCGGGGGGCGGGAGGTTTCCTCCTCGCCGTCGCGGGCAAGGGAGATCCGGGACCGTACCGACGGGCGGCGAAGCGGCTCGGGATCGACGGAAAGATCAAGTGGCTGGGTCCGGTCGAGGATCCGGAGCGCCTGCTGGGGGCCGTTGACGTCTTCGTCCTTCCGACTCTGTACGATCCTTTCAGCAACGCCTGCCTCGAGGCGATGGCGGCGGGCGTTCCGGTCGTCACCACGAGAGACAACGGGGCCGCGGAGGTCGTGGAGGAGGCCGGGGCGGGCTGGGTGATCGACTCGGCCGGCGACATCGACGGTCTCTCGCGGTCCATCGCGGCGTCGTGCGATCCGTCCGAGAGGGAGAAGCGCGGGCGGCTGGCCCGCGAGGCGGCCTCGCGGCTTTCGATGGATCGCTTCGTCGAAGGGATGGTACGTCTGATCGAGGGTTTGGGAGAAACGGGAACGTGAGGGTCGTCGAAGAGATCGAAGGCATCCAGTTGGGGGAGAACGTCCGGTCGCGCCTGGCGTGGCTGGGAGAGAGGATCCTCTGGGGCGGGTTCTGCATCATGGTCCTGTTCCTTCCCACCTCCGAATCCGCGAAGAACATCGGTTTTGGACTGGCCCTCCTGGGCGGGCTGATCCAGGGCGCCGCGTCGGGAGGTTTTTCGCTCGCGGCATGGCGGCGGGTGCCGCTCCTGCCGTTTCTTCTCGCCTGGCTCGCGGCCGCGTCTCTCTCGACGTGGTACGCGATCCATCCGCCGCAGTCCCTGCGCGGCTTGTGGGACGTCCTCCGCTATTCCTCCGCCTATCTGCTCGCGGCGGCCTCGCTCTCGGACGAGAACCGCCGGCTCTGGTTCGCCCGGCTGACGGCCGTCGGCATCGGCGCCGGCCTTCTCTGGGCGGGGTGGGCCCTCATCCACGGCCAGGGGCACGGGGGCTTCGCGGAGATGAGGCTCCAGGTCCGGTCGCTCGGCTTCCCGAACCAGACGGCCACCTCGCTCATCATCTACGCGGCGCTCTTCTTCGGGATTCTCCGTTTTTCCCCGCCGGCGCGGCCGGCTGACCGGGTGCTTCTTGGGACCGTGTTCGGGTTCTCCATCATCGGCCTCATTCTGACGGGATCACGCGGAGGGTGGGTCGCGGCGGCCGCTGCGTCCCTCGTAATCGCCGCGGCGACGTCGAAGCGGCCCCTGGCCGCGGCCGGGAGCGTGGTCCTCATCCTGGTTCTTGTCACGGGGGGACTCGCCGTCGTGGCGCCGGGACGGGCGGAGCGGCTCCTTTCGATCGCGTCTCCTCAGAAGGTCGTCCAGATGCAGGAGCGGTTCGATACCTGGAAGGCGGGCCTCAAGATCGTGGGCGACGCGCCGATCTTCGGGATCGGGCTCAAGAACATGGCCTATATCCAGTATGATCGGTACGATTTCGAGGGGCGGCCGGACCACGCGCACAACCATTTCCTCAATGTCCTCATCGAAACGGGCGAGGCGGGTTTCGCCGTCTTCACCGTCCTTCTCGGCGCGATAGCCTGGCGGCTCGTCCGGCTCCGTTCTTCAACCGGGGCCGCGCGGACCTACTGGGTGGCCGCCGCCGGGGCCTTCCTCGCGATCCTCGTTCAGGGGCTCGTCAACATCTCGTTTCACGTGGAGCCCGCGCTTCTGCTCATGACGATGCTGGGGGGCATGGAGGGTGCGCGGACCGGGGAGAGAGCGGCTTGAAGGCGGCGATGGCGGAGCGGTTTTCGAAGGCGGTCGATCGTTTCGCCGGCCGGCGGGTCGTCGTCGCTGGGGACTTGATGCTCGACCGGTACGTCTGGGGCTCGGTGGAGAGGATCTCGCCGGAAGCCCCCGTGCCGATCGTCCGCGTGATGCGCGAGACCGTCCACTTGGGCGGCGCGGCGAACGTCGTGGGAAACCTGGCGCGCCTGGGGGCGAAAGTTTCCGTCATCGGGGCCATCGGCCGGGACGAGGCCGGTTCCGTCCTCCTGACCGAGCTTCGAAAAACGGGGGCCGAATGCGGCGGGATCGTCGTCTCCGACAGGCGGCCCACGACCATCAAGACGCGCGTCATCGCCCAGCACCAGCAGGTCGTCCGCTTTGACCGCGAAGACGCCGGTGAGCTGAGCGACGGATCGCGGCGGCGGCTTCTGGACGCTTTGATGGAGCGCGCGCCGGAGGCGGATGCGGTCGTGGTTTCGGACTACAGCAAGGGCGTCGTCTCCCGCGACCTGCTGGCGCGGGTCGTAGTCCGTGCGCGGCGCGCGGGGATTCCCGTGTCCGTCGATCCGAAGGTCGGGCATTTCCCCTGGTACCGGGGCGTGACGATCGTGACCCCTAATACGGCCGAGGCCTCGGCGGGGGCCGGCATCCCGATCCGCGACGAGGAGTCGCTGTTGGCGGCGGGCGGGCGGCTTCTGAGGATTCTTCGGTCCGATTCCGTGCTGATCACCCGGGGGGAGCACGGGATGTCGCTCTTCGAGGCGGATGGACGGATCACGCACATCCCCACGGCGGCGCAGGAAGTCTTCGACGTGACGGGCGCGGGCGATACCGTCATCGCCGTTTTGACCCTGGCCCTGGCGGCGGGGGTCTCCCTGGTGGACGCCGCCCGCCTCTCGAACGCGGCGGCGGGGGTTGTCGTCGGAGAAGTCGGCGCCGTCTCCGTGTCTCCCGAAAGCCTCAGGGATGCGATCGTGTCGGGCGGGCTCGTTTCCCCGCGGGGACGGGGGCGGAAGGGAAAATCAAGAAATTGAAAATTGGAAATTGGAAATTGGAAATTGAAGATTGGAAGGCAAAGTGAAGGCTCTCATCACCGGCATCGACGGCTTCGTGGGGAGCCATCTCACCTCACTTCTGCTTGGCGAAGGGACGCAGGTCTTTGGGCTGGTTCACGACATGGGCCGGGTCCACCGCCTTCAAGCCGTCGCCGATCGCGTGGATCTCGTCCCGGGGGACGTAACTCGTTCCGAAGACCTGGCCCGCGTTCTTGATCGCGTGATGCCGGACGAGATATATCACCTGGCGGGCGCCGCGCACGTTCAAGGTTCCTGGGAAATGCGGCGGGCGACGTACGAGGTCAACTTCCTGGCGGCGGTGAACCTCTTCGAGGCGATGAAGGCCGTCCGCTCACGGGCGAGGGTCCTCGTCGTTGGGTCGAGCCACGAGTACGGGACGGCCCCATCTGGCCTGGGGGAGATGCCGCTGAGCGAGGACTCCCCGCTTCGGCCTCTCTCGCCCTACGCCGTCAGCAAGGTCTGCCAGGAGATGGCCGCCTACCAGGCGAGCCACGCGGAAGGGCTGGACATCGTCATGGTGCGCCCCTTCAACCATGCGGGACCCGGGCAGGACACGTCGTTCGTTTGCGCCGACTTCGCCGAGCGCGTGGCACGGATCGCGCGCGGCGAGGCCCCGCCGACGATCGAAGTGGGCGACCTTGCGCCCCAGCGGGACTTCACGGACGTGAGGGACGTCGTCCGGGCGTACCGCCTGCTGTTGGCCCGGGCGCCGCGCGGAGAGGTCTACAACGTCTGCTCGGGAAGGCCGCACAGCATCGGAGAAGTTCTGAACCTGCTGATCGGCCTGGCCGGCCGGCCGATCGAGGTGCGGGAGGCCCGCGGGCGCTTCAGGGCCGTGGAGATCCCGATTCTCGTCGGGAGTCCGGACAAGATCCGGAAAGCCGTGGGCTGGACGCCGGCGATTCCGTTCGAGCAGACCCTCCAGGACATCTACGACTTCCACGTGAACCTCCACCGGGCGGGCGTCTGAGATTCTTTGACGTTCGCGGGGTTTTCCGCTAACTTATCCGGCTGTTGTTTCGGGAGACGCAAATGCAGACTTGCCTGATCACGGGAGGCGCCGGCTTCATCGGTTCGCACGCGGCGGAGAGACTTCTTGCCAGGGGCGATCGGGTGATAGGCCTCGACAATTTCGACCCGTTCTATTCGCGGGGAATCAAGGAGGGGAACATCCGTTCCGCCCTGGCGCACCCCTCTTTCCGCCTTGCGGAGGGCGACATCCGGGACGCGGAGACCGTTTCCCGCCTCTTTGCGGAGGAAAAGCCCGACGCGGTCTTCCATTCGGCGGCCAAGGCCGGCGTCCGGCCATCCATCGCCGACCCGCTCGGGTATCAGGACGTGAACATCCGGGGCACGCTGGTTCTTCTCGAGGCCGCCCGGAAGGCGGGCGTGCGGCATTTCGTCTTCGCCTCGTCCTCCTCGGTCTACGGCGAGAACCCAAAGGTTCCGTTCTCGGAAGACGATTTCGTGGATCACCCGATCTCGCCCTATGCCGCTACGAAGAAGGCGGGAGAGCTACTTTGCCACACGGTCCATCACCTGAGCGGGATGCCGGTCACGTGCCTGCGGTTCTTTACGGTATATGGGCCGCGCCAGAGGCCTGATCTCGCGATCCACAAGTTCACTCGCCTGATCGACGAAGGTCAGCCGATCCCGGTGTTCGGCGATGGATCGACCTCCCGCGACTACACGTACATCGACGATATCGTGGACGGAGTCGTCCGGGCCATCGACAGGCCCGACGGGTACAGGATCATCAACCTCGGGGAATCGACGACCGTGACGCTGTCCGAGATGATCGCGGAGATCGAGCGGGCGCTGGGGAAGAAAGCCGTCATCGACCGACAGCCGCTCCAGCCGGGAGACGTCCCCCGGACGTACGCCGACGTCGAGAAGGCGCGGCGCCTTCTGGGGTACGAACCCAGGATGCCGTTTCGGGAAGGGATCGAACGCTTCGTGGCGTGGTACCGGAAGAACGCCTCGGCGGCGGTCGGCGCCGGAGGGACGAGATGAGCGGGAACGGGTCGAAAGGCGTCCGGCGAGTCGAGAAGCCGTGGGGGTACGAGTTGATCTGGGCGCACACGGACCGATACGTCGGCAAACTCCTCCACATCCGCGCGGGGGAGAGGCTTTCCTTCCAGTACCACCGCCTGAAGGACGAGACGATCTTCGTGCAGTCGGGCCGGATGCTTCTCGTCGTGGAGGACGGCGACGGACGCCGGGAACTCACGATGTCGGACGGAGAGAAGTACCACATCGCGCCCGGGATGAAACACAGGATGGTCGCCGTCACCGACTGCGACGTGTTCGAGGTCTCGACGCCGGAGCTTGACGACGTCGTGCGCATCGAGGACGTCTACGGACGGGAAGGAACAACAGAAGCGTAATTTGTCAATCGTCAATCGTTATTGGTCAATCGGTAATGGTCAATCGTTATTGGTTACTCGTCAATCGTTATTGGTCAATCGGTAATGGTCAATCGTTATTGGTCAATCGTCAATCGTTATTGGTCAATAGTCAATGGTCGATCGGAGGGGGCGTGGGATCAGGGAGGATCGAAAGTTTCCGGGATCTTGAAGCGTGGAAGGAGTCGCGAGTTCTTCGGCAGACGGCATATCGGCTGGCTAGGCGGCTTCCGAAAGAGGAGCGGTCCCTGCAGGAGCAGATAAAACGATCGGCTGTTTCTGTGACTGCCAATATAGCGGAAGGATTTGGTCGTTTTCACTACCAGGAGAACATTCAGTTCTGCCGGCAATCTCGCGGATCGGCTTGCGAGCTCCTGGATCACACGATCACGATGCTCGACGAGGGCCTTGTCTCAGCCGCCGAATACAAGGAGTTCGAAGCTCAGGTGGAACGAGTTCTCAAGCTACTGAACGGTTATATCCGAATGCTTGCGGACTCAAAGAAGAACTCGAAATTCCGATTGACCAATGACCAATAACCAATGACCACTAACCAATGACCA
>CAKKSE010000155.1:40085-44748 GCA_919903025.1 Nitrospiria bacterium
ACCGCCTTTATGCCGTGATTCTCGCGGGAGGGTCGGGGACCCGGTTCTGGCCGCGGAGCCGGAACAGTCGCCCGAAACAGCTCCTCGACATCGTCGGATCGGAGTCGATGATCCGTCAGACTATGGGCCGGGTCGCGCCGCTCGTCGATCCGGAGAGGATCTACGTTGTTACCAACGAGGCCCACCGCGGCGAGACTCGGCGGCATCTCCGCGAGATCCCGTCCTCCAATATCCTGACGGAGCCGGTCGGCCGGAACACGGCCCCGGCCGTGGGATACGCGGCCGTGATCGTGAGCCAGGTCCGGCCCGACGCCGTGATGCTCGTTCTTCCGGCCGATCATCTGGTTGCGGACGAGGGGAAGTTCCGGACGGCCCTTCTGAAGGCGGCGCGTCACGCGGCCCGCTCCGGCGACCTCGTGACCCTGGGAGTCCGCCCGACGGGCCCGGAGACGGGGTACGGGTACATCCGCGCGGGACGCGAGATCGGCGGCGGATTCCGAACGGTATCCGCGTTCGTCGAGAAGCCCGACCGGCCGCGCGCGGCTCGATACGTCGCGAGCGGGCGGTACTTCTGGAACAGCGGGATGTTCGCGTGGCGCGCCGACGCCATTCTCCGGGAGATCCGGGCGCATCTCCCGTCCTTGGCCGACGGCTTGGACGAGATCGCGTCCAGGGGGAAAGGAAGCGTGCAAGCGGCCGTCCGGCGTGTCTATCCGAATCTCCCCTCCGTTTCGATCGACGTCGGCGTCCTCGAGAAGTCGGCTCGCGTGGCGTGTCTTCCCGTTTCGTTCAAGTGGGACGACGTGGGGTCCTGGACGGCCCTCGACCGGGTCCTCGCGCGAGGGGCAGGGGGAAACGTCGCCCGCGGGATGCACGTCTCCATCGACACGAAGGACACGCTTGTCTACTCGCCCCGGAAGCTTGTGGCCACGGTCGGCGTCAGGGACCTGATCGTCGTCGAGACCGAGGACGCCCTGCTCGTTTGCCACAAGAGCCGCGCCCAGGACGTGCGGCAGGTCGTAGACCAGCTCAAGGCCCGGCGGATGACGAAGTACCTGTAGGGGGAGATCTGGCGCGATGACGTTTCTTGAAACAACCCGGGAAATCTTCCGGTTCCGCGACCTCGTCACGGCGCTCGTCGTGCGCGAGCTCAAGATGCGCTACCGCGGGAGCGTCCTCGGGTTCGTCTGGTCGTTCCTGAACCCTCTCCTGCTCATGGCCGTCTATGCCTTGGTGTTCTCGTTCTTCACGCGGCACCAGATCGAGAACTACACGCTATTCGTCCTGACCGGCCTCCTTCCCTGGCTCTGGTTCTCGACCGGCCTCTCGCACAGCGTGGGGTCGATCGTGAGCGGCGGCCCCCTCATCAAGAAGATCGTCTTTCCCGTGGAGATCCTCCCGCTCGTGACGGTCCTTTCGAACTTAGCCAACTACCTGCTCAGCCTGCCCGTGCTGTTCGCGTTCTTCCTCTTTTTCGGCGTGAACCTCACGGCGTGGGCTCTCCTCCTCCCCGTCTTGATCCTGGTCCAATTCGTCTTCATGACGGGCTTGGCCCTCGCGCTCTCATCGCTCAACGTCTACTTGAAGGACATCGAGCAGGTCATGGGGAACCTCTTGACGCTCGCTTTCTTCCTCACGCCGATTCTCTATCCGGCTTCGTTCGTCCCGGAGCGGCTGAAGTTCCTCCTCTATCTGAATCCCCTGGCGCCGCTCTTCGAGGGGTACCGGAATGTCCTCTTCTACGGCTCCGCTCCTCCCTGGGAATGGCTGGGCGGGCTGGCGATCCTGTCGCTTCTCGTCGCGGCGGCGGGGTTCGCGACGTTCAACCACTTCCGTGACGCGTTTGCGGAAGAGGTGTAGCGCCGTGGCGGAAACGGGCGTTCCCGCGATTCGAATCCAGGATCTCTCGAAGCAGTACCGCCGCTATTCCATGGCGGGCATCTCCACGGTCAAGGATCTCTTCGTCAAAGGGGTCTTTCGGCGCGGGACCGTCACGCGCGACGCGTTTTGGGCGCTGAAAAACGTCAATCTCGCCGTGCCGGAGGGAAAGACGCTCGGCCTCATCGGGCCGAATGGCTCCGGGAAGAGCACGCTCCTCAAGCTCATCACCGGCATTCTCAAACCCACCTCCGGAGCGATTTCGGTCAACGGCCGCATCTCCGCGCTCATCGAGCTCGGGGCGGGGTTTCACCCGGAGTTCACGGGCCGGGAGAACGTTCACCTGAACGGGGTCATGCTCGGGATGAGGCGCCCGGAAATCGACGCCAAGTTCGATGAGATCGTCCGGTTTGCGGAGCTGGAGGAGTTCATCGATGCGCCCGTCAAGACATACTCCTCTGGGATGTACATGCGCCTGGGGTTTGCCGTGGCCGTGGCCATCGAGCCGGACATACTCCTCGTGGACGAGATCCTGGCCGTGGGGGACGAGTCGTTCCAGCACAAGTGCCTCCGCCGAATTCACGAGATGCAGGACCGCGGCCGGACGATCCTCTTCGTTTCGCACGACCTGGGGAGGGTGGAGAAGCTCTGCCACCAGGTTGCCTGGCTGGACCACGGCGCGCTGATTCGAACGGGAGAGTCCCGCGAAGTGATCGATGCTTATCTCGAAGCGGTCGACAAGGCCGACGTGGAGGCGATCCGGACAGCAAACCGGGAAAACAGCCACAGGCGGTGGGGAACGAGAGAGGTCGAGATCACTCGAATCCGGACGCTGGGGCGTGGAGGCGACGAGCAGGTTCTCTTCGGGACGGGGGAATCGTTCGTTCTTGAGATCTCATACCGGGCCGCGACTCGGACGGAGAACCCCGTGTTCGGCGTGGGGATCTTCAAGGACGACGGCGTCTGCTGTTACGGGTCGAACACGGGGATCGACGGGCTCAGTATTCCCGCCATAGAGGGAGAGGGGATCGTTCGATTCGTGGTCGAGCGTCTCGACCTCGTGGAGGGCGACTACCTGCTCGATTTGGCCGTTCATACGCCGGGCGGCCACGCCTACGACTATCACTCGCGCTCCCACCGATTCGCCATCCGGTCGCCCATCAAGGACACGGGTGTTTTCCGCCCGGGGCACACCTGGGAAGCGCCCTTGTAAGAGGGCGTCAGGCCTCTTCCCCGCTCCAAATCGAAATTCCCAATCCGAAATTGACGTTTCGTCTTGTAACTCAGCGATAACAAAAATGAAATTTGCTGTTGACAGAGTGGACCGGCAATCAGTATTGTTCAACCCTTGAACGTTGTCGGATAGTCCCAAAGGTCCAAGACATCTGAGGGAGTTTACTGATTGATTCCGGCAAATGAAATCGGATCGTCCCTGCCCAGGGAGGATCATCTCAGTCTCGAACTCCTTGGCGCCATTGCCGAAAACCAGTCCGCCACACAGCGGGACCTCTCCAGCCGTCTCGGAGTTGCCCTCGGCCTGACAAACGCCCTTCTCAAGAGGCTGGTCCTCAAAGGGTACATCAAGGTTGCCCGCGTTTCTCCCCGCCGGGTCAGGTACCTCCTGACCCCCCAGGGAATCGTCGAAAAGAGCCGCCTGACCTATTCCTATATCCAGCACAGCATCGGCTACTACAGGGACGTCCGGTCCCGGGTCCAGGGCCTCTTCGACCGCCTCGCGCTCGACGGCGTGAAACGGATCGTTTTCGTCGGGACCGGGGAAGTGGCCGAGATCGGTCTCATCTGCCTCCACGGGACGCCGCTGGAACTCGTCGCCGTCGTCGACGACGCCCGGATCGGAGGCGTCTTCCTGGGGCACGCCGTGCGCGCCATCGGGGCGCTGTCGGAGACCGAGCACGATGCCGTCGTCGTCACGGCCGTGCAGCGCGACGAGGCGCTTTTCTCTCGCCTGGAGGAGGCGGGCGTCCTTCGTGAGCGGATCTTCGAGTTGGACGGGAGCGGCCCCGGAGCGGGGCTCAGGAAAGGCGGAGGAGGGGGTCGTGTACAGGACGGCTGAGGAAGTGGCCGAGCGGATCCGTCCGGTGCTGGAGAAGCACGGGGTGGCGAAGGGCATTCTCTTCGGTTCCTACGCGCTCGGGACGCAGACCGAGCGGAGCGACGTGGATCTGATCCTCGTCCAGCGGACTTCCAAGCGATTTCTGGATCGCTACGAAGGGATTCTCAGGGACCTCTACAAGGTTCTCCGGGGGGTCGACATCGAGGTCCTGATCTACACTCCGGAGGAGGTGGAAGCGATCCGCCACCGGAAGTTCATCGAGCGGGCGCTCCGCGAAGGGAAGGTGATCTATGAGCCGCGATGAGGAGCGACACGAAGCCCTCCGCTGGCTGGAGACGGGTCGGGAGGATCTTGAGGTCGCCCGGATACTTCTGGGCCAGGGGAAGTATTCGCACGCGTGTTTCTGCGGTCAGCAGGCGGCCGAGAAGGCGGCGTCTCTGGTTCCGCGATGAACGGGGGATCGGCTCGGGAGAGCGAGCCGCGGGGTTGGTATGCCGTGTATACGCGCGGGCGGCACGAGAAGAAAGCGGCGGAGACGCTGTCGCGGAAGGCGATCCCCGTCTTTCTTCCCCTGGTCAAGAAAAAGAGCCGCTGGAAGGACCGCTGGAAGATCGTGGACGCGCCGCTCTTCACGAGCTACCTGTTCGTGAACGCGCCGCCCGATCCCGGGTCTCAGCTCGCCGTTCTCAAGACGCCGGGCGTGGTCCGGAT
>CAKKSE010000155.1:44848-46919 GCA_919903025.1 Nitrospiria bacterium
GACTGGCTCGAGCGGGTGAACTGACGCTGGAAGGTTTTCGGCCGACAGCCGATCGCTGACGGCCAACGAATTGAATTTGCTTTGTTTTTCGGTTGCAGGCCCTGTAACTGAGAGGGCGGAGCCGTGCCCAAGGAGCGCGTTTCGATGAAGATCGCCCATGAAGTTAGAGAATACGCTTTGAGCCAGCGTGTCTCCGAGCCGGAGGCGCTCAAGAAAAGCACGGCACAAAAGGCCCTGGAATTCGCAAGGCGGGGCGCGAAGCGGGATCGGGAAGTCTGACTCGGGTCCGGACATGGGCTTGTACCTCCCCCTTTTTCGCGCGCTGAACGATTCCGGCTCCCGCTATGTCGTGGTGGGAGGGCTCGCGACGGTGCTTCACGGGTATCCGCGTTTTACAGCCGATGTGGACCTCATCGTCGATCTTGAGCCCTCGGCGGTCGCCGGCGCCATGCAGGCCCTGGAGAAGCTGGATCTGCGTCCCCGCCTCCCGGTGCCGGCGCAGGAATTTGCCGATCCTGCCCAGCGCGAACGGTGGATGCGGGAAAAAGGCATGGATGTGTTTTCGTTCTTCCATCCGAAGAACCCCATGCTCTCGGTCGACGTGTTTGTTCATCACCCCATACCGTTCGAGACCCTGTATCGGGGGAGCAAATGCGTCGATATCGGCGGTGCGACAATAAGAATATGCGGCATTGACCAATTGATCGAACTCAAAAAGCGCGCCGGGCGGGCGCAGGACCTGGACGATATCGCACATCTGGAGCGAATCCGGAAGTTGCAGGCCGATGAAGGCAATAGATCGAAATAACCCCCGTGAGACCGGACCGGCACCCGGTTCCTGGGAAGGCACCCGGGACGAGCAGTTGCGGACCTGGCTCAAGGCGACCCCCGCCCAGCGTCTGGCGTGGCTCGAAGAGGCGCTGCAATTGGCCTGGAAGGCGGGGGCCATCAGAGAGGGAGCGGGAACTCCCGGCGCCGGATGAGCGATCACCCCCGCACGATGATACTCAGGGACATACAAAGAACAGTTCGATGCGCAACGGGTCCTGGTTTTTGGCTCGTTGGTCCATCCGGAGCGTTTCTAGCGCTGGTCCGACATAGACATGGCGGTCCAGGGTCTTCCGGCGCGGAAGTTCTATCGCGCTGTTGCCGAGGCGACCGGCCTGAGCGGGGAATTCCAGATCGACATTGTCGATCTCGATTCCTGTCGCCCCGCGATGCGGGAACGAATCGAGCGAGAGGGGGAAGGAACTATCAGGATAGGGTGCATGCCGTGAAACTCAAGACATACACGAAGAGGCACGAGGCCTACGTCAACGCGGTCCTGGATCGCATCGCGGCCTTCTACGGAGAGAGGCTGGCCGCGCTCGCCGTGTACGGTTCCTTCGCGCGCGGCGAAAACCGGAAGGATTCCGACCTCGACCTGCTCATCGTGGTCCGAGACGCGCCGAAGATGAGTCTTCGCATCGCCGAGTTCGTCGATCAGGTCGAAATGCCCGTCGAGATGCTGGGTCAGGAGCTGTTCGAGAAGGACGAAATTCTCTGCGATCCGTCTCCCTACATCCTGACTGCCGAGGAAGCCCGAAACATTCAGCCGATCTACTACGATTTCGTCGAGCATCTCGCGGTCGCGCTGGATCCCGATGGACTCATTGATCGTATTGTAGGAGCGGTCCGAACGCGGCTGGATGAGGTCGGGGGAGCCAAGATCAGGCGCAACAACACCATTGAATGGCAGACGAAGCGTGTCGGTTTTCCCGGGGAGGTTCGGCTATGACGTTCGACGATCTGACCCGGTCGTATCTTGCAAAGGCCGCGGTTCGATTCGATGCCCTGCAATTCTATCTGGATCGGGAAGGGTATTCCGACGTGGTCCGCGAAGCTCAGGAGCTGGTCGAACTCCTCCTGAAGGCCGTGCTAAGAGCGGCAGGGGTAGAGGTTCCCAAGGTCAATGACGTCAGCCGGTCCCTGGAGGCGAATCGGGGTGCACTCCCGGCTCCGATCGTGTCCAAACTGGAGGAGATCAAGAGAATTTCGAAGCGGCTGAGGAAGGAGCGGGAGCTCAGCTTCT
>CAKKSE010000155.1:47019-48197 GCA_919903025.1 Nitrospiria bacterium
TGGGCCGCCGGCATTCTCCTTTCGGGCGTCCTGCATCCGCTCAACAGCGGGGTCTTCCAGGGGAGACAATGGATGGTTCTTCTGGGCGGGCTGGCGCTTCTGTCGTCCGCGGTCCGCCTGGGCATCGGCGGAGCCACGGCGGTCTGGGACCTCGGCGTCGGCGGCGGGCTGGGGGCTTCGGTCGCGGGCAATGCGGCGTCCGTGGCTATCGGAGGGGCCGTTCTATGGTTCGCTTGGCGGAATATCGAGCGAGGTCCCGCACCCCTGGCGGCCGAGCTCTGGCGCGAGACAAGCGGGGCCCTCTTGGCCACGCTCGGTCTCGCGTTGTTCATGAGCGCTGACGTCGTGCTGGTCAAGCACTACTTCGATCCTCGGGAGGCGGGCGAGTATGCCGCGGCCGCGGTCATGGGCAAAGCCGTGGTATATCTTCCAGGCGCCGTCATGACCGTCCTGTATCCCATGGCCGCCGAAGATGCGGCCCTGGACCGCAAGAGCCGGCCCTTGCTCATTCAGGGTCTTCTTCTTGTCGTCGCCCTCTCCGGGGCGGGCGCGGCGGGTCTCTATGCTCTTTCCGAACCGGTCATCCATCACCTGTACGGAGGGAAATACGACCACGTCTCGTCCCTTCTCGGGATGTTCGGACTGGCGATGCTTCCCCTCGCCCTCACGCAGGTTGTCGTGAGCTACCTTCTGGCCAAGGGGAGGTACGGTTTCGTCCCCTGGGTCCTTTTCTGGGCCGCGGCGCTGTGTCTGGGGATCGTCTTCTTCCACGGGAGCGGATTTCAAGTGATTGCCGTCGTTTTTGCGGCGTCGTTCCTCTGTCTTGTCAGCCTCCTGGTTCTTGACGCCAGGCGGCTGAGGGCGAGATAGGCGCGGATGACTCCGAGCATCTCGGTCCTTATGCCGGCGAAGGACGAGGGACACCACATCTACGAGAACCTCGTCGAAACGGCCCGCGTCTTCGATGATCTGGGATATCCCTACGAAATCATCCTGATCGACGACGGAAGCACCGACAACACGTTCGAGGAGGCCCTCCGCGCCGCTTCCGAGGGGCGTCCGATCCGCCTGTACAAATGCCGGAAGAACCATGGGAAAGGGCACGCCCTGAAGTCGGGCTTTTCGGTCGCCCGGGGGGATCTGATCGCCTTCCTGGACGCCGATCTGGATCTTCCTCC
>CAKKSE010000155.1:48297-50979 GCA_919903025.1 Nitrospiria bacterium
CGAAGCGCCGGTGGAGCTCCACTTCCGGCGCGAAGTGCGCTGGGGGCGCGTCGGGCTGAGGACGCTGTTCAAGACGGGCCTGGATACGCTCGCGATCTTCTATCGCCTCCGGATTCTTCGGTACTACAATCGCGCTCTTAGGGACGAGGGCGGCGCGGATGTGTCCGAAGCGGGGGAATGCGCCGTCACGCCCGACCCCCCTGTCCGGACGGGAAGCGGCGGCGCCGGCGTTGGGCGGGATCGATAGGCGTTCGAGCGATGAAGGCGTCGATCATCATTCCCTTGAAGGCGGTGAACGACTATCTACGCGAGGCCTTGCCTTACCACGCGGCGCTGGAGGGAGGTCCGTACGAGATTATGGTTCTGCCAGACGAGGCGCTGGAAAAGGAAATCCCCGCGGTCCGCGTTGTTCCCACGGGGCCGGTGGGGCCGGCGGAGAAGAGAGACATCGCGGCCCAGCAGGCCTCGGGCGAATTCCTGGCCTTCATCGACGACGATGCGTATCCGCGGAAGGACTGGCTTGCGAACGCCCTTCGGCACTTCGACGATCCCCGCGTGGGGGCCGTGGGCGGGCCGGCCGTGACGCCGCCGACCGACTCCTTGCTCCAGCGGGTCTCCGGGGCCGTCTACACGTCTCTCCTCGGCGGGGGGCCGCATGCCTACCGGTATCTTCCGGTCGGACGCCTGCGCGAGATCGACGACTTCCCTTCTGTCAATCTGATCGTCCGGAAGAAGGCCTTCGAGGAGGTCGGCGGTTTCGACACGCACTTCTGGCCGGGGGAAGACACGAAGTTCTGCCTCGACCTCGTGAAGAAGGGATGGAAGATCCTGTACGATCCGGACGCGCTGGTCTGGCACCATCGCCGGAGCTCCCCGCTCAAGCATCTCCGGCAGGTCTGGCGTTACGCCAAGCACCGCGGTCATTTCGCCCGCCGCTTCCCGGAAACATCGCGGCGGCTTTCGTACGCGATGCCGAGCCTCCTCGTTCTCTTTCTTGCGGGCGGTTTGTTGTGGGCGGACGGACCGGCGGGGGGGCTCTACGTCCTGGGGGCGGGGCTTTACGGAGCGGCCCTTCTTCTTTCCGGCGTTCACGAAGCCGTCCGCCACCGGGACCCGGGCGTGGGACTCCTTGTCATCCCGGGAATATTCCTTACGCACGTGGCGTACGGCATCGGGTTCCCGTATGGATTTCTTCGCAGAGGACTCGCCCAATGAGGGACCGGCGCATCCGTGACGCCAAGGAGACGGCCGCATGAAGGTCATGATCGCCTATCCGCCGCTTCCCCGCGACAAGGGGGTGGCGCTCCTCTCCCAGAACCGGCAGTTCCAGTACTTCCACAACCCCACCTACATCTATCCGATGATTCCCGCCTATGCCGCGACGCTGCTCAAGTCGCGCGGCCACGAGGTCGTCTGGGCGGACGGGATCGCGGAGGGTTGGACGCCCGAGCAGTTCCGCGACCATATCCGGCGGGAGCAGCCTGATATGGTCGCCGTCGAGGTGAAGACGCCCGTCGTCAAGGCCTACTGGAGATGGATCGACGAGCTGAAGGCGGGCTGGAACGGGCACGTTCCGCTGACCGTTTTGATGGGCGACCACGTCACGGCCCTGCCCGAGGAGTCGTTCGAGAACTCGCGGGTCGACTACGTCCTCGCCGGGGGCGACTTCGATTTCGGTCTGCTCAACCTCGCAAGCCATCTCTCGGGGGGAGAGGCCCTGGAGGGGGGGCTGTACTACCGGAACAGCGCGGGTGCGGTCTCCAACACCGGGCCGTTCAAGGCCCACACGCTCCACGAGCTTCCGCTCATCGACCGGGATCTTACGAAGTGGCGCCTCTATGCCCGCGCCAACGGGAACTACAAGCATCTGCCCGGGACGTATACGATGGTCGGCCGCGACTGCTGGTGGCGGAAGGACGGGGGGTGCACGTTCTGCTCCTGGACGACAACCTTCCCGAAGTTCCGGGTCCGCAGTCCCGAAAGCCTCTTGGACGAGATCGGGATACTGATCGAGAGGTACGGCGTGCGGGAGGTTTTCGACGACACCGGGACGTTCCCCGTGGGGCGGTGGCTCAGGAACTTCTGCGAAGGCATGATCGAGCGCGGCTACAATGAGAAGATCCGGTTCGGGTGCAACATGCGGCCGGGGGCGCTGACGCAGGAGGAGTACGACCTGATGGGGCGCGCGGGTTTCCGGTTTGTCCTCTATGGGCTGGAGTCGGCGAACTACGGCACCCTGGTCCGGATCAACAAGGGACAGAAGGAAAACGACATGTGGGAGTCGGCCCGGATGGCCAAGACGGCCGGCCTAGAGCCGCACGCGACGTGCATGGTGGGGTATCCCTGGGAGACGCGGGAGGACGCGGCGCGGACGATCGACCTCACAAAGACTCTCTTCGCCAAAGGATGGATCGACACGCTCCAGGCGACGATCGTGATTCCGTACCCGGGAACGCCGCTGTTCCGGCAGTGTGAAGAAAACGGGTGGCTCAAGACGCGCGATTGGGACCGGTACGACATGCGGGAGCCGGTGATGAAGACGCCGATGGCCGACGCGGAGATCCTGGCGATGACCCAGGGGCTGTACAAGTCGTTCCTCACCCCCAAGTTCATCGTTCGGAAGCTCTTGTCCGTCCGGGGATGGGACGATGTCCGGTTTTTCTGGCGCGCCGGCCGCGCCGT
>CAKKSE010000156.1 GCA_919903025.1 Nitrospiria bacterium
AAAGAACGCTTCCATTGTCTATGACCCGGTCCCCTTGGACAAGATACAAGGGATTGGGTGGGGGTGAGAAGGGCCGTGGTAGATCGGGGAATGGGCGAAGCGGTTAAGCTGGAGCCTGTCAAGAAGCAAGGGACCTCCGGGGAGAAGTTTCTTTCCCCCGAGCCGGAAGTCCGCCTGACGAAAGCCTTCCCCAAGGCGTTCCGGAACGCCGTCGCCGCGGCCCAGACCTGCTACTCGTCGAAGGGGATCGTTGATGACGACGGCGTGACGCCGCGATACGCCGACCTCGCGCGCGAGATATACCAGGCGGGGCACCACACGGTCTTTCAGCACGCCCATTTCCAGTTTGCGCTATCGGGAATCTCCCGCCACTTCATCTGGAGCTTTCTCCACGCCCATCCCTTCTACAACTCGGAGCAGGTGAGCCAGCGGTACGTGGAGGTCAAGGCGGGATCCGCGGTCATCCCCCCGCTCGCGGGGCCGGCCCTCCAGCGGTACATGGAGACAGTCTCGTACCAGACGGAGGCCTACCGGCAGATGACGGACCTGCTGGTTCCCGTCGTCGACGCCGAGTTCGCGAAGCGGTTTCCGCGCCGGCGGAAGGGATTCGAAAAGGACGTCCGGAAGAAGGCCATGGAACTCGCCCGGTACGTCCTGCCGGTGGCGACGACGGCCTGCCTCTACCACACCGTCTCCGGCATCACGCTCCTCCGGTACCACCGGCTCTGCATATCGTACGACGCCCCGCTGGAACAGCGGATCGTCGTGGAAAAGATGGCGGCGGCCGTCCTGGCCGTCGAGCCCGACTATATCCAGGTCCTTCAGGAGCCGCTGACCCTGGAGGAGACGCCCGAGTACCAGTTCTTTTCCTCCCGGCCCGAGTGGGCGGGCGCGGAGACGCGGCGCGCCTTCCTCCGCGAGTTCGACGACTCGCTCGACGGATGGACGTCGAAGCTCGTCGATATTAAGTCGGGGAACGAGGCGGTCCTGGCCCGGGCCGTCCGGGAGGTCCTCGGCGTGCCCCGCGCCGCCCTTTCCAACGAAGAAGCGATCCGGCTGGCCCTCGATCCCTCGCTGAACCGGCTCCAGGGAGAGACGCTCAACCTGTCGAGCGTCTCGAAGCTCTCCCGGACGCTCGTCCACCCCGCGTACACGTTCCGGAAGAAGATCTCCCTCACGGCGGACTCGCAGGACCAGCGCCACCGGATGACGCCGGCTTCCCGGCCGGTCCTGGCGGCCCACCTGACCGCCGATCCCGACGTCGTGACGCCCGATCTGATCCGGGCGGACGACCAGACCGCCCGCCTCTATGACGAGACGATGGCGGTGACGTGGGAATCGATCAACGCGCTCCGGCGCGAGGGGGTCCCCGACGAGTTCGTTCTCTACCTTCTTCCCAACGCGACGGCGGTCCGGTACGCGGAGTCGGCCGACCTGATGGGCCTCCGGCACAAGCACGCCATGCGCCTTTGCTGGAACGCCCAGGAGGAGATCTGGCGGGCCACGCTCGACGAGGCGCTCCAAGTCCGCGAGGCGAACCCGCTCATCGGGAAGTACCTCCTTCCTCCCTGCGCGCTTCGGGAGATGGCGGGCGCGCGGCCGATCTGCCCCGAAGGGGCGCGGTACTGCGGCGTGAAGGTCTGGAAGCTGGGCCTTCACGAGTACGAACGGCGGATCTGACGGATGGCCTTGCCCCCGCCGGAGTCGTTCGAGGATATCTACCGCGAGTTCGACGCGCCGCCGGCGCCGTTCAACTGCGGGGCGGAGTGCGCGCCGAAGAACGGCGGGATCCCTTTCTGCTGCGATCCAACGGAGGCGGTTCCCGTGGTCTACCGGACGGAATGGGCGTTTCTCAAGTCTCGCACGGACATGTGGCGGCCGTTCCGCCCCAGGCTCACGGCCGAGCGGCGGATGGTGGAGGAGACCCACGACGATCACCGGTTCGTCGTCTGCAACGGACCCTCGACCTGCGACCGCCCGCACCGCTCCATCTCCTGCCGGATGTTTCCGTTTTATCCGTACCTGGACAACCGGGGGCGCCTGTTGGGTTTTGTGACCAACGATGTCCTGGAGGGAAAGTGCGTTCTCGTGGGACGCGAGGAGGTCGTGACCCCTGAGTTCCGCCGGGAGTTCCTGGCGTTCTGGCAAAAGATATTTGCGCTGCATCGGGCGGAACACAGGTTCTACGTCCAACACTCCCAGGCGATCCGCCGGGTCCGGTCCCGCAAGAGGAAGCCGATCGTCGTGATCACCGAGGAGGGGGAGTTCCTCATGCCGTGCAAACTGCCCAGATGAAAAAGCGCGTTCTCGTTCCTTTGGCACAGGGGTTTGAGGAGATCGAGGCGGTCTCGGTGATCGACATCCTCCGCCGCGCCGACATCGAGGTGGTCGTGGCCGGCCTGGAGGAAGGCCCTCTGGCCGGGCGGACGGGAATCCGGGTTATTCCGGACCGGCTCCTGCGGGACGCGGCTGACGAGGAATTCGACATGGTCGTGCTTCCCGGCGGACTGGAGGGGACCAGGCGCTTGGCCGCAGACCCGACGGTGAAGAGTGTGCTCGCGAAGATGATGGGCGCGGAGGAGAAGTTTGTCGGCGCGATCTGCGCCGCTCCGACGATCCTGGCCGAGCACGGCCTCGCCGCGGGGCGGCGCGTGACGAGCCATCCGACGGTCCAGGAAAAGATGAAGGACGCCGTCTACGAATCCTCGCGCGTCGTTCGGGACGACCGCCTGATCACGAGCCGGGGAGCGGGGACGGCCGTCGAGTTCGCGTTTGCGCTGGTGGAAGCCCTGCTCGGACCGGAGGCCGTCGCCCGCGTGAACCAGGGCGTCCTGGCAAGGTTGTAAGATCGGAACCGGGGAACCGGGGAGACGGGGAAGTGCCGAAACGGGGAAGCGGGGAGACGGGTAAACGGGGAAGTGCCGAAACGGGGAGACGGGGAGACGGGGAAACATCAAACCCATCAGGGAGCCAAGGAATGGGCGAGAAGATCAACAGCTACAGGGATTTGAGGGTTTATAGGAGCGCCATGGAAGCCGCGATGAAGATCTTTGATCTGACAAAGACGTTTCCATCGGAGGAAAAGTATTCGATGGTTGACCAAGTCCGTCGTTCCTCGCGTTCGGTTTGCACCAACATGGCCGAGGCGTGGCGGAAGAGACGATACAAGGCTGCATTTGTCGCGAAGATGAACGACGCGGAAAGCGAGGCGTGCGAAACTCAGGTCTGGATCGAGTTCGCTGAGCGGTGCGGGTACCTGCCGGCGCGTACCGTGGCGGAGTTGGACGAGATGTATGGAAGGATTCTCGCCCAGATCATCAAGATGGTTCAGTATCCGGAGAAGTGGCTCATCAAGTAATCCCCGATTCCCCGCTTTTCTGTCTCTCGGTTTCTCCGTTTCTCCGTCTCCCCGTCTCAGCTTTCCTGTTTCCCCGTTTCCGTCTTCGCCTCCTGGCTCCATTCCCGCCACAGCGTGAGGGCGACGGACAGGAGAAGGGGGCCGATGAAGAGGCCCAGAAGGCCGAAGGCCGCGACGCCGCCGACGACGCCGAAGAAGACGAGCAGGAAGGGAATCCGCGTCACGCGGCTGATCACCAGGGGGCGCAGGAGATTGTCGATCGTGCTGACGGCGGTGACGCCCCAGATCAGGAGGCCGATTCCCTGCCACGTGCTCCCCTGGGCGATGAGCAGGACCGACACGGGAAGCCAGACGAACGGCGCCCCGAAGGGAACGAGGGCCAGGAGGACGGTCGCCGCGCCGAGGAGGGCTGGAGCGGGCACGCCCGCGGCCCAGTAGCCGATCCCCGCCAGCGTCCCCTGGGCGAGGGCCGTGAGAAGCAGGCCGTAGACGACGGCCCGAATCGTCTCCGCCGTGGCGTGGACGAGCGGCCAGCGCGGCTCGCCGATGAAGCGGTTGAAGACGCGGCGTCCCTGCCCGACCAGGTCG
The DNA here is from genome assembly GCA_919903025.1 of Nitrospiria bacterium. GTDB lineage: Bacteria > Nitrospirota > RBG-16-64-22 > RBG-16-64-22 > RBG-16-64-22 > RBG-16-64-22. The sequence goes on from CAKKSE010000156.1 coordinate 3,947, forward strand.
TCCCCGTAGCGGAAGAGGAAGAACGCGACGAAGAGCGCCGCGATTCCCTCCAAGATGTTCCGCCCGACGTTGCCCACCAGACCCAGGATACTCTTTGAAGAGCCGGCCATCTCCTCGCCGAGCCAGGCCTGCCACTCCTGCGGGTCCGACCAGACGCGGTCGAGCACGCCGCTCAACCGCTCTCCCAGCCAGGGAAGGCCGGCGAGCCATCCCGGGAGGCTGGGCTGGGGACCGGCCAGCCATGACTTGAGGCCCGCGTAGAGGAACGTGATCTCGTGCGTGACGGCCCAGACGAGGAGGAGAATCGGGGCGATCACGAGGGCGATCAGGAAAAGGGTCATGCCGATCGCCGCCCAGGTCTCGCCCACGCGGTCCCGCAGGCGGACGAAGACGGGCCACGAGGCGGCCGTCACGATTCCGGCCCACAGGACCGGGACGAGGAACGGGCGGAGAACGAGATAGAGCCCGAGCAGGAGGGCGACGAGCGTCGTTCCCCAGATGACCTGTCTCACGCGTTCCGATTCGATGCGTCTCAAAGCGGGATTCCCCGGGCCGGCGGCTGACAGCTTGTTGAAAACATCCGGTGCGCCCTCTCGCGTCATTCCCGCGAAGCTTGTCCCCGGCCTGAACGGGGAGCGGGAATCCAGTATTTTCGCCGGCTTTCCTGGATGCCCGCTTGTGCGGGCATGACGGAAATGCGGTACTGAACCGCGAAGTGCGCCGCAATCCCCGCCCCTTGGGGCGGGGTCAAGGCGCACGAATGCAAATAACGAAAAGTACCTTAGAGGTCGGAGAATCCCCGCCTTTCAAGGCGGGGTTCTTCAACGACTTGTTCAACGCTCTGCCAACGCCGCATTCTAGTCAACTGCGCCCGCCCAAGTCAAAGTCCAAGCTTCGATATTGATGCCCTTCCGCGCCGAGGGGGGGGCGAGTTGCCAGGGCAATCCCCTTGTTTGGCAATGAGTTCGCGCTTTCCGGCTGGTGACGGCCGCCCATCCAGAATCGGGCAAAACCGGAAGAACCGCGAGAAAGGACTAAAGTATCTTTACCGCCGTGCCGAAGAAATACCAGTCATTGGAGAACCGCATGGAGATCAAGTCGACAAAGAGAAAGGGCGTACACCGTCTTGCCGTCAGCGGCGAAGCGACGATCTACGGCGTCTCCCAGGCCGCGGACGCCGTTCGCGCCGCGCTGGCGGGCGCGGAGAGTCTCCAGGTGGACCTCTCCGGCGTCAGCGAAATCGACAGCGCGTTCATCCAGCTTCTCCTGGCGGCCGGGCGGCAGGCCGACCGCGACGAAAAGAAGATGGAGATCGTCGGATACGGCGGGTTCGGCGAGGAGGCGATGCTCGTCCTCTCGGCCCTCCACGTCGAGCCGTCGGCCGGCTGATGAGGTTTCGCCGACAGGTCCGCCCCAAGTCAACGAGGACACCCCCCCATGGACCTTGAACAGGGAAAGAAAATCTACATCGAGGAGAGCCGCGAGCTGTTGGACGATATGGACCAGGCCCTCCTGGCCTTGGAATCCGATCCTTCCGACTCCGAACTGATCAACCGGATCTTCCGCACGGCCCACACGATCAAGGGCTCGGGAGGGATGTTCGGGTTCGACGAGATCGTTTCCTTCACGCACGTCCTCGAGACGCTCCTCGACAAGGTCCGCGCGGGCAAGGTCCCGATCGAGCTCGACGCGAAAGGCCAGTCCCCTCTTCTGGCGCTTCTCTTTCGCTCCCGCGATCACCTGGCAAAGATGATCGAGTCGCTCGTTTCGGGCGAGGGCGTTCCCGGCGCGGAGACGGAGGACCTGGTCGGTCTCCTCAAATCGTTTTCCGGCGCGGGGGAGTCGAATGCTCCTCCCAAGGCGGCCCCGGCCGCGCCGGAGACGGGCCCGGCGACGGCGGACCACCCTTACCACATCTCCGTCCGCTTCGGCCGCGACACCTTCAGGCACGGCATGGATCCCGCGGCGTTCCTTCACCCCCTCGCCAAGCTGGGGGAGATCACGAGCGTCATCTGCGTTCTCGATTCCCTCCCGGCCCTGAACGACGAGGCATTCGACCCGGAAAACTGCTGCCTCGGATTCGAGATCAACCTTTCCACCACCGCCTCCAAGACGGAGATCGAGGACGTATTCGAGTTCGTCCGGGAGGAAAGCCGCATCGCCATTCTGCCGCCGGAGAGCAGGGCGGGGGAGTTCGTCGATCTCATCAAGTCCCATCCGGGGGAGGACATGGAGCTGGGCGCCTACCTGGTCCAGTGCTGTGCCGTCACTTCCACCGAGATCATGCGCGCGCTTGAAGAGCAGAAGAAGGGCGGCGGACTGATCGGCGAGATCCTCGTGAAGCAGGGCTCCATCCAGAAAGAAGTCGTCCATGCCGCCCTCGAGAAACAAAAGACCGTGCGGGCACAGAAAGCCCAGGAGGCCTCGTCGATCCGCGTGGACGCCGGAAAGCTCGAGTCCCTCATCGATCTTGTCGGGGAACTCGTGATCGCCGGGGCGAACGTGCTCCAGCTCTCCCAGAAGGCCGGCTCCGGCGCGCTCGTTGAGTCGGCGTCCGGGGTGTACCGGCTGGTGGAAGAGCTGAGGGAGATCGCCCTGTCCGTCCGGATGGTCCCCATCGGCGAGACGTTCACCCGGTTCCAGCGGGTCGTCCGCGACATCAGCAAGGAGCTGGGGAAGGAGATCTCCCTCGTCATCAGCGGGGGCGAGGCGGAGCTGGACAAGACGGTCGTCGAGAAGATCAATGACCCGCTGGTCCACCTCGTCCGGAACTCGATCGACCACGGGATCGAGACGCCGGAGGTCCGCGAACAGCGCGGGAAGCCGGCCAAGGGAACGATCCGGCTCAACGCCTACCACGACGCGGGGACGATCGTCATCGAGGTCTCGGACGACGGCGGCGGCCTCAACCGCGAACGGATCCTCAAGAAGGCCGTCGAGCGCGGGCTGATCTCCGCCGGCCAGAACCTCTCCGACCGGGAGGTCTACCGCCTGATCTTCGAGGCTGGGTTCTCCACGGCCGAGAAGGTGACCGACCTGTCGGGCCGGGGGGTCGGAATGGACGTCGTGAGGCGGAACATCGAGGCCCTGAGGGGCTCCGTGGACGTGTCCAGCGAGGAAGGGAAAGGAACGAAAGTCACGATCCGCCTGCCGCTCACGCTTGCGATCATCGACGGCTTCCAGGTTGGCGTCGGCGGAAATTCCTACGTCGTTCCGCTCGACATGGTGGTCGAGTGCGTGGAGCTGACCGAGGCGGACCGGCGGAGCTCGAACGGCCGGGATTTCGTCAACCTGCGCGGGGAGGTCCTCCCGTTCGTGATGCTCAAGCACCTGTTCGGCGGGAACGGAAAGAGGGACGCCCGCGAGAACATCGTGGTCATTCAGTACGCGGGGATGAAGGCGGGGTTCGTCGTGGACGAGCTGATGGGCGAGGTCCAGACGGTCATCAAGCCGCTGGGGAAGGTCTTCCAGGGACTCAAGGGCGTGAGCGGAGCGACGATCCTGGGGAGCGGCGAGGTGGCGCTGATCCTGGACGTGCCGGCGCTCGTGCGTCTGGCGGTGGAGCGGGAAGGAGCCATGGAATCGGTGAATCGGTGAATCGGTGAATCGGTAAGAACAACATACAGAGCGGGGGGGCAGCATGAGACTGTTCGGGAACATGAAAATCGGGCTGAGGCTGGCGGTCGGGTTCGGGATGGTGTTCGTGATGATGCTCGCCATCATCGGGGTGGGGATCTCGCGCCTGGCGGCCGTGAACAACGTGACGGACAAGATCGTGACGAAGGACTGGACGAAGGCGGTCCTGGCGAACGACGTGATCGACCTCGCGAACGACAACGCGAAGGCGAACATGGAGCTTTTTCTCCTGACGGACAAAGGGAAGATCGCGAAGACGCTTGAAAGGATCGACAGGAACAAGAACGGCATCACGGAGAAGCTGGACAAGTTGGAGGGGATGCTCTACCTGGCGGAAGGGAAGGCGCTTCTCTCGAAGATCAAGGAGACACGGAAGACGTACGTAGCCTCGTTCACGAAGACGTCGAAGATTCTTCTGGAAGGGGGAAAGCGGGAAGACGCCGTCTCGACCATGGTGGGCGAGACGATCCCGGCGCTGGATCTCTTCATCGCGGCGATCGGCGATCTGGTTAAACTGCAAGGGAAGATCCTGGACAATTCCGGCTTGGAGGCGAAGCAGGACTACGAGTCGGGCCGGAACATGATGGCGGTGATAGGGATAGCGGCTCTCCTAATCGGCGCGGCGTTCGCCTTCTGGGTGACGCGGAGCATTACGCGGCCTCTGACGGAAGCCGTGAGCGTCGCGAACCAGATGGCCGAAGGGGACCTGACGGCGCGGATCGAGGTTTCCTCTAAGGATGAGACGGGCCAGCTTCTTGGCGCAATGAAGGCGATGGTCGAGAGGCTCTCGCAGGTGATTTCGGACGTCCGCTCGAGCACGGACGCCCTCTCCAGCGCGTCCGAGGAGGTCTCGTCCTCGTCCCAGATGCTGTCTCAGGGGTCGAACGAGCAGGCGGCGAGCGTGGAAGAGACGACGGCTTCGCTCGAGCAGATGAGCGGCTCGGTCAACCAGAACGCCGACAACGCCAAGCAGACGGAAGGGATGGCCGTGAAGGCGGCGAAGGAGGCCGAAGAGGGAGGGACTGCCGTTCAGGAGACCGTCGCGGCCATGAAGCAGATCGCCGGCAAGATCGGAATCATCGAGGACATCGCCTATCAGACGAACCTCCTCGCTCTGAACGCCGCGATCGAGGCGGCCCGGGCGGGCGAGCACGGGAAGGGGTTCGCCGTCGTGGCGACGGAAGTCCGGAAGCTCGCCGAGCGGAGCCAAGTGGCGGCCCAGGAGATCAGCGGGCTGGCCGCGAACAGCGTCCAGGTGGCCGAGC
>CAKKSE010000157.1 GCA_919903025.1 Nitrospiria bacterium
TTCCTGTTCCCGATGCCGGGCTTGGAGGCAGAACGCCGGGAGGGACAACCGCGTGAAGGTGGCCGGAATGAAGGCCCGCGCATCGTTTTTCTACTTCTTCTGCTTGTTTTTCTTGGGGGTGCTTCTCGCCGCGCCCCTCGCCGCAAGCGCCTATTCGGTTGACCTCTACGTTGACTCCGCGCCGAATGTCTACGGGTCGCCTTCCTACGCTCCGTGGTGGACGGCGGCCAAGGCGAAAGCGGCAGGCGGCACGTTCGTCAACATGGAGAACGGAAGCCATCCAGGCGAACTCCTGATGACGCCGTGGGACGAAACGGTCTACAGCTTCGGGGACCTTGGGAAGCGGCTCCATTGGGTCTACTGGGTTCCCGGGACGACTGTGGCAGGTCTTGATGGTTTGTTCCAGGTCAAATGGGTCGTGGACTGGGCCGGCGAGAACTGGACGTACGACTGGGGTGTGGGTGACTGGGCCCTGGACGGTCCCGAGGCTGGCTTCGTCCAGCCGGCGAGTTGGAGCGACTACTTGGGCGGCGTGGTCGGGACGTTCGGGTTCGCCTGGTGGGGCGCCTACGGATACACCACGGACACGCCCGCGGCCCGCGCCGCCCTAGAGGAGGACATCGCCCTCTACTGGGAGAACCAGACGTTCGCCCGGGGCATCGTCCGGTACCGGGAAACGGTGAACGACCCCTGGCAGTACCAGACATTACAAGTGAACATGGTTCCCGAGCCCTCGACGCTCATCCTTCTTGGGGCTGGTCTCGCAGGGCTGGGGATCTGGGGAAAGAAGAGGATGGCCAAGTAACGCATGGTGGCTGGGGCCGCCGATGAGACGCTTGGCTGTCTATCGGCGGCCGAGATTGCGAGGCGGCTTGGTCTGAGTTCGTTGAGCATCGCGCGGGCGACAAGGACGGAGCAGACGCAACACGACCGGGGAGTTATGCAACGTAGGAAACAATGTCCCGCGTTGGTGGTACTAACACAACCCAAACGGCACTCATGCCGTAACAGGATTACTGCCAGGACTTTCCCCAGGATTTAGGGGGTGTTTGGGGTAAGTGATCGAGGGGCTGTTTGTTTTTCGGTTCTTGAAGTGGAACGCCGATTTTTTGGGGAAGCTCTTTGCAGGATGAAAAAAGGGCCGTCCGTTGATAGGATCATCGGGAAAACCGCCAGGAATTCCTTCTGATCCCACGGAGGCCCGAGACAATGATAGCGCAAAGCGCCACGAGGATACGAGAGCAGATTGATCAATTTTCGGGGAATCTCTCCCGGGGTCTGTGCAAGGTGGCCCGTCGCTTTGTGGGGGAGGCGATTTACGGGATTCAAGCGCGCCAGAGCGTTCATTTGACACAGATTGGCCGGTCTTTGGGGGAGTCGGTTCCCTTGGCCAAGACGGAGAATCGCCTTTCGCGCAACTTGGCGCGGCCCGAGGTTCGGGAGGTTCTTCGGGGGGCTTTGCTCCGGGAGGGGGCGCGGCGCGTTGAATCGGAGACTTTGTTGGTGTTGGACCTCTCTGATCTGGTGAAGCCGCATGCGAAGAAGATGGAGAATTTGGCCCGCGTGCGGGACAGTAGCGAGAAGGAGATTGCCAACGGGTATTGGCTGTGCCAGGTGATCGGGGTGGAGAACGGGGGGCGGGAGATCACGCCGCTTTATGGCGAGTTGTATTCCCAGGAGGCGGAGGACTTTGTAAGCGAAAACAGCGAGGTTTTAAGAGCCATCCGGGCCGTTTCGGGATCCTGCGGGAGGCGGGGGGTTTGGGTGATCGACCGGGGCGGGGATCGTCGGGAGCTCTTCGACGAGTTGGTTCCGCAAGAAGCCGGGAGGCGTTTTCTGATTCGCCAGAAGGGAGATCGGCATCTTCTTCTGGGGTCCCGCAAGGGTTCGGCCCTGGCGGCCGCCCAGGATTGTCCGCGGCCGTATGCCACGACGATCGTTCGGGAGGAGCGGGACCAGGAGAAAACGTATCGACTGGAATACGGGTTTCGAGAGGTGCGCTTGCCGGAACATCCGGGCGTCCGTCTCTGGCTTGTAGCGGTGACGGGGTTGGGCTCTGAGCCGATGATGCTTCTCACCAATGTTCCCATGCGAACAAATCGCAAGGTCGTCTGGTGGGCGGTTTCGGCTTACCTCACCCGCTGGCGGATCGAGGAGACGATCCGTTTTGGCAAGCAGAGCTGCCAGGTGGAGGACGTGCGGGTTCTCGCATACGAGCGGCTTCGCAACATGGTGGTCCTGGTGACCGCGGCGATGTTCTTCGCGGCGGTGGTATTGGGGACGAAAGCAAAGCTTGAGATCCTGGCGAGCCACGTCTACAAGGCGGCCCGGAGGCTTTTCGGGATCCCCGACTTCCGGTATTACGCCCTGGCCGATGGGATCAAG
>CAKKSE010000158.1 GCA_919903025.1 Nitrospiria bacterium
GGCAGGGACCGCCCGAACAGATTGAGTCCTGGTGCAGCCGGTAATTGCACAATTTATCAACGTAGCGCCTCCGAGCGCCTCCGCCATCGCTTCATTCCGCACGGCATGGGAAAACGCTTTGAAGAGGGTCGGCCTTGAAGGGCGGCTCTTCCATGACTTCCGGCGAACGGGCGTAAGGAACCTGGTTCGGTCCGGCGTTCCTCAGACCGTGGCAATGAAGGTGAGCGGACACCTTACGCCGTCCGTCTTCTCGCGGTATGACATCACATCCGAGACGGACCTGATTGAAGCGGCTTCCAAGGTGGACGCCCTTTGCAAGACCGTTGCAGAAAGGTTGCAGACCGTTGAAGATGGCCTTGGGAAAGGGAAGTAAGGGGCGGCATGGCAATGCCTAACCCACTGTTTTTTGGTGCCCGGGGCAGGGGTTGAACCTGCACTTCCCTTGCGGGAAAGGGGATTTTAAGTCCCCTGTGTCTGCCGTTCCACCACCCGGGCGGGGGAGCCGCGGCGGGCATTCTTTCAAGAAGATCCTTCCGGATCAACCGTTTTTGACTTCGTCCAGGCTCAAACCCACCCGCGACGCCCGACGCTTCTGGCGAGCAAGAAGCCGGCAAGACCCGAAACCAGCAGAATGCCCGCCCCCGCCGACAGACGGCCGAGCAGCAGGAGACCGGGGCCGATCGTGGCGCCCAGCACAAGAGTCACTCCGTACGCCCAGTGCGTCACGTCGCGAACGAAGAGGCCGCCGTCGCCTCCCTGGGGGCCGGAGACCGGACGCCACCCGAGAGCGGGCGGATGGACGAGCCGATAGAACTCGCGGAGCCGGTCGAAAGGAACGGGGGAAGTGGCGAGCGTGACGATGAATGCGGCGAGGGCGGAGCCGGCGATGATCAGGACGAGCTTCGACGAGTAAGACCATGCGGCGAACGGCGGGACGAGATACGCGAGGAACGAAAGCCCCATCGAGACCGCGATCGCCGCGATTTCCGTCCAGGCGTTGACCCGCCACCAGAACCAGCGAAGGAGCATGACGAGCCCCGTTCCGCTTCCGAAAGCGAGGAGGAACTTGAAAACGCCCACGATCGACTCGACCTGGTAGGTCACGATTCCCGTGATGACCGAAAGGCCGAGCATGGAAAGACGCGCGGCCAGAACGTGGTGTCTTTCCGAGGCGTGGGGCCGGATGAACCGTTTGTAGAAGTCGTTCACGAAGTAGGCCGAGGAGAGGTTGAGGTAGGACGAAAGCGTGGACATGAACGCGGCCAGGAGCGACGCGAGCATGAGTCCCCGCGCGCCCGTCGGGAGAAGGTCCATCATCATCACGGCGTAGACGCTCTCATGGTCCGTGATGGACGGATAGAGGACGAGGGAGGCCAGGGCCGCCAGGATCCAGGGCCACGTGCGGACGGCGTAGTGCGTGATGTTGAAGAAGAACGTTGCGGCGAGCGCATCCTTCTCTGTCCGGCAGGAGGCCATCCGCTGGACGATGACGCCGCCGCCGTCCACGGAGTAGCGGGACCACCAGACGAGCCCGAGGTAGCCGGCAAAGGCGATGACGGCGGGAGACCAGACGTCCAGGCCGGCGGGTGGAAGGAAGGACAGGGCCTCCGCGCGACCCGAGTCCGCGATACGGGCGGGGAGAGTGACGAGACCTCCCGCGGCGTCCACGGCGTAGACGGCGAGGAGGACCGCCCCCGCCATTGCCACGATGATCTGGAAGAAGTCGGTCCAGACGACGCCCCAGTAGCCGGAGGCGAGCGCGTAGGCGATCGTGACGATGCTTGCGACGGCGATCACCTCCCACTTGCCCCATCCGACGGCCACGTCGAGGATCTTGACCATCGCGAGGATCACCTGCGCCTTGATGATCGTGTGGATGAAAAAAGCGAAGTAGACCGCCTTGAACCCGCGCAGGACAGCCGCCGGCCTCCCCCCGTACCGCAGCTCGATAAGTTCGACGTCGGTCATGACGCCGGCCCGCCGCCAGTAGCGGGCGAAGACGAACACGGCCAGCATCCCGGAGAGAAGGAGCGCCCACCACTGCCAGTTCTCGTAAATTCCGTGCTGGCGGACGAGACCGGTGACGTAGAGGGGCGTGTCGGCCGAGAAGGTCGTGGCGACCATGGATGTTCCCGCGAGCCACCAGGGGAGGTTGCGTCCCGAGAGGAAGAACTCCGAAAGGGAGGATGACGCGCGGCGGGTGAGCGAGAAGCCGATCCAGAGCGAGGCGGCCATGTAGGCGCCGACGATAAGCCAGTCGATGCCGGTCATTCCAGCAACCCCGGACAGCTGACGGCGCTCACCAAAGGGTCGGTTTCGTGATCATGAGGACAAGGGAGCCGAGCGGCGACAAAGTGGCGGCGGCGCCCCATAAGAACCACTTGCCAAGAAGGTCGTGATACTCGCGGGACAAAGCGCTTCCCGAAGCGACGGCTTCCTGCGCGAGGCGGATGAGGCGTCTCTGGGAGGGCAGGAGGAAGACGACCCAAACGATGCCCGAGAATACGAACAAGGCGACGGCGGCGGTGATCCACGACGCGCCCAGGACTCCGCCCCAGGGCGTGGCGAGGACGATCCCGCTCACGAGAATCAGGAAGACGCCGGGTCCCGTGAAAATCAAGTCGAGCCAGTCAACCATGACAGTTGCGAACGAGACGACCCGCGGGTCGTTCGTCCGCCGGGCCATGTCCATCCAGACGCCGGTCACGACGATGTTGCCGATGAAGAGGACGCCGCCGACGATATGGATGAGCTTATACCAGGCGATCGAGAAGAGAGGGCGGAAGGCGTACCCTTCCAGCATCAGGGGAACCGTGGCCAGGAGAATTACGACCACCATTCCGACCATCCACTTCGCGTTGACTCGCACACGGTCCTCCTGGGGGGGCGTTTCGGAAACGTCAGCGGCAAGTGCGGCGCGAATCGTACCGCAAGAGCGCTCTTGGGTCAAACGCTTCATCGACCGCATGATGGGTGGAAAGCCTGATGGGAGTTCCAATGGATGGGCTTTTTCAACATCCTAATAGAGGCCCCCGGCCGTTGATTGTCCTATAATACCGGCCCATGTCTGCCCGGCTCGTTCTTAAGGAGCTCCGCCTGAAACAGCGGACATCTCTCGCCCCCGGAGGCCAAACGATGACTCGACCCATCACCGATGTTGCGGCGGACCTGGGCCTTTCGCCCGGCGAGATCGTTCCGTACGGAAAGGGAATGGCGAAGATCCCGCTGGAAGCGTTCGTCTCTCGTCGTGTCCGTCCCGGCGTCCGGTACATCCTTGTAACCGCGATGACGCCGACGCCCGCGGGGGAGGGGAAAACGACCGTGGCCGTCGGTCTCGGGATGGCGCTCGCAAGGGAGGGCGTCCGCTCGGTGGTCTGCCTGCGTCAGCCTTCGCTCGGTCCCGTCTTCGGGATCAAGGGAGGCGCGACGGGCGGAGGCAAGGCGACGGTTGAGCCGGCCGTTGACATCAACCTCCACTTTACGGGCGACTTCCACGCGGTTACGGCCGCCCACAATCTTCTAGCCGCCGTCATCGACAATCACCTCCACCACGGAAACCCTCTGGAGATCGACGCCCGGACGGCTCTCTGGCCGCGCGCCCTGGACATGGAGGACAGGCCACTGCGGCAGATCGTCACGGGTCTCGGCGGGCGGGCCGACGGCCCCCTGCGGCAGGGATCGTTCGTCATCACGGCCGCGTCGGAAGTCATGGCCATTCTCGCTCTCGCGAAGGACCGGGCGGACCTTCTCGCCCGCCTCGGCCGGGTCGTCGTCGGCCGCCGGAGGGATGGGACATTCGTCACGGCCGCCGACCTCAAGGCGCACGGGGCGATGGCTGGTCTTCTCAAGGACGCTTTATTGCCGAACCTCGTCCAGACGGCAGAGGGGTCTCCGGTCCTCATGCACGCCGGCCCCTTCGGCAACATCGCGCACGGCAATTCCTCGGTTCTGGCCGATCTCGCCGCCGTCAGGCTGGCGGATGTCGTGGTCACGGAGGCGGGGTTCGCCGCGGACCTGGGCGCGGAGAAGTTCTTCAACATCAAATGCCGCGTGTCCGGTCTCAAGCCGCACGCGGCCGTGATCGTGGCCACAGTCCGGGCGCTCAAGCACCACGGGGGCGGCGCCGATCGCAAAGCGCTCAACCGGGGCATGGCCAATCTCTCCCGAATGATCCAGATCGGGAAGAAGCACGGCGTTCCGGGTGTTGTGGCCGTCAACGTTTTTCCCGGGGACGATCCGGCGGATGTCTCCCTCGTCTGCCGGTCGGCGCGGAGGGCCGGGGCCGTGGACGCCGCGCCCTGCACCGCGTACAGCGAAGGGGGCTCGGGGGGAGCGGCGCTGGCGAAAGCGGCCCTCAAGGCGGCCCGCCGAAAGTCCGCGTTCCGCTTTCTCTATCCCGACAAGATGCCGGCCGAGGGGAAAATGGAGCGAATCGTTCGAGAGATCTACGGGGGAGAAGGGATCGCCCTCTCGTCCCTTGCCCGCCGCAACCTCGCCGACGCCGTCCGGTTCGGATACGGCGCTCTCCCCATCTGCATGGCGAAGACGCACCTTTCCCTTTCCCACGACCGGGAGGCGCGGGGTGCCCCCTGCGGATTCATCGTTCCCATCAGCGATGTCCGTCTCTCGGCGGGGGCGGGGTTTCTGTACGCCCTGGCCGGGGACATCCAGACGATGCCGGGGCTTCCCAGCGTCCCGGCGACGGAGCGGATCGCGCTCGACCCGGCCACGGGAGAGGTTCGAGGACTCCGCTAGTCTGTCCCGCCGCCCTTTCCCGACCCCGCGAGGGACTTGATCAGCCGCTCGAAGTTGTCGAACAGCTCCGGGTCGTAAAGGGACCCTCTCTTCACTCGCATGATGTCGAAAGCCTGCTCGATCGTGATGCCGGAGCGGTAGGGCCGGTTCGTTCGCAGGGCGTCGAACGAGTCGGCGATCGTCGTGAGGCGGGAGGCCAGGTTGAGCGTCCAGCGCCGGCCGAGCCTGGGATACCCCGAGAAATCGACCCCCAGATGATGCTCGAAGGCGACGGTCGTCACGAGATCCGGGACGGTCCCGACGTTTCGGACGGCCTCGGCCCCGTAAATCGGGTGCATCTGCATGACGGCAAACTCGTCGTCCGTGAGAAGAGCGGGCTTTCCCAGGATCTCGGGGGGAATTCGCTGTTTCCCCAGGTCATGGAGGAGGCCGGCGATCCCGACGGCGAAAAGGTCCCGCTCGGGCAGGGAGAGAGACCTGGCTTGGGCGACGGTGAGGACCCCGACGTTCAGGGCGTGCGTGAACGTATAGTCGTCGTGGTTTCGGAGGGTGGCCAGGAGGGGGAGAGCCGCCAGGTCCTTCTCGACGGCGCCGACGATTCCCCCGACGATCTCCTTGGCCAGAGAGACCTGCACGCGGTTTCCCGCGCTGAACTCCCGAATGACTTCCGCGATGATCGCCACGCCCCCCCTGTAGAATGCGGAAAGGTCGGCGTCCGCCGGAAGGGCCGGGCCCCCTTCGTGGGAAAGGTCGATCTGGCCGGCGACGATGTGGGTCACGCCGCGGCGGGAGAGGAGGGCGGGGATCCCCTCCTCCTTAAGGTCGGCCGGCCGGATCGCCATGACGTCGAGGAAGGCGTTGAGCTCTTCGGCCGTCACCCCGGGCTGGAAGATGAGCAGGTCGATCTGCCGGGTCGAGAGGAGCCGGACCAGGCTCGCGGAGATGGCGTTCGTCCTGTCCGCCCGCAAGCCTTCGCCCACGAGCTCTCCGCCCACGGCGCCGAGCCGGACCTCCTGCCTTTCTCCCAGAAGACCCTGCAGGTTCGCGAAGAGACGCTTGAAGGCCTGTTGCGCCGAGGCATGATCGGCCGAGTACATCGCCCGGACGCGGAGCGCGAGGGCCAGGTCGCGGATGAGCGTCTCGATCGATTCAGGCATCCGGTTCCTCCTTGTGGCCGTCGGTTGTCTCGGCCGCGGACTCGGAACCTCCGTGCCCGCGGGGGGAGAGGCGGGCGAGAAGGCTCTCGCACAGCTCGCGGAGTTCCAGGCTCTTTGCGCCGGCCCCTTGTCTGAGCAGGTCCGCCGCCTCGCGGCGCCCCGTGCGGGCGCCGATCTCCGCGATGGCCCGAGCCGCCGCCAGGCGGAGCGACTCGTCCTTTCGGCCGGGCCAGGCGGCGAGCCATGCTTCCTTCTCCAGGATCGAACCGAGCACGGGAAGGCCCCGGCGCGAGCCGATCTTGCCGAGCGCGGTCACCGCTTCCTGCCGGACCCGCTCGTGGAAGTGCCGGGCCAGGCGCGAGATGGGGAGGGCGGCCTCTTCGGCCTTCAACTCCCCCAGAATGTGAATCCCGTTCCGGACAACGTACCACCGGGGGTCATCCAGACTTTCCACGATGAGCGGAACGACCGGTGGGCCGAGGGAGATCAGAACGGAGATGACGTAGCGGCGGACCCGGCGCCGGGTCTCCTCGAAGAGATTGGGCAAAAGGATCGCGGCCGACCGTTCCGGGAACCGCGCGAGCAGCAGCTCGGCGGCCGTTCTCTGGGTCTCCGGGATCTCCTCGAAGGAGTCCATCAGGGTGGCAATGGCGTCTTCGACGCGGAAACGGGAGATGACCTCGGCCAGGACCCCCTGGAGGGGATCCTCGGACAACGAGAGGTCGAGGACATTCCCGAGATCGCTCATGATCTTGTGCGCCCGGTCGTACTGGGCGGATGCGGCGTACGCTTGGGCCGTCTCGACGAGGTCCTCGACCGTCCGCCGGAAGAAATCCGGGTCGGACTGGAATGAAAGGAGCTCCAGAAGAACGAGGGCCTTGTTCCATTCGATGGCATCGTCCGAAAGGGTCGCGGAGAGATCCCGGGCTTTCGCCGCCGCTTCGGGCGAGGTCTCCATGTCGAGAAGGTCTTCCGCGAGGAAGTCGAGCGTCTGGGTGTAGGTCGTGCCCATGTAGGAGGATTCGGACCGCCTGAGGAGGAGCTGTTCGACGCTCTTCCAGACGCCGGACGGATACTTCCCTTCTCCTTTGCCGGCGCGCTCCCGCTCCGCGCGGACCCGCGGGAGCAGCTGCGCGTCGACCTCCTCCGGGGCCAGGTTCGAGAAGATGGACCGCAGCCGCTCCGAGGCTTTCCCCTCGCGAACGACCAGGGACGCCATGACGTCCACGAACTGGATGGAAGCGAATTCGTCGATCAACCGATCCGCGAGACCGGCCGCATCGGGGTGTTCATCGGGGCCCGGCTCGGGACGGGCGGGAATGGAGTCCGCAATGCGTCCGAGAAGCATCTCCCGCTCCTGGGGGGGGAGGGCTTGAAAATATCGGTCGAGCCGTTCGAAGAGATCGACGACGACGTCCGGCTGGGCCGTCTCGCCGCTCCGCGCGATCGCCGATCCGACGGCGGCAATCCGTTGGGCCAGGCGGGGATTCCTTGCCACGGCCCCGCGCAGGGCCGACGCCATCGGCGCCGGGCCCTGCGGTCCGTGGCCGGCCGAAAGAGACGATCCATCCATGATGGCCTGGAGGAGGCGTTCCTCAAGAGGCCGCTGGTCCAGGGAGTCCCCCGCGGCCACCCGCCCGCCTTCGAGCAGTTTTCCCCAGTCCGCCGCGCGGATGACGATGTGCGGGATGGATTCTGGGGGGACGAGGGCCGCGATCCCCCCGGCCGCCCGGATCCGCTGGCGGCCGAGACCGACCGCCTCGGCCAGCCGGCCGATTTCCTGAGCCGTCACGCCTTCCCGGAGCTCAAGCGTGAGCAGACCGGCGTCCTCGAATATTTCCGTGAGGCTCTGGACAATGGGCGTCATCCGCTCCGGCGCTTCCCTGTTGACCAGGAACCTCCCCTTCAGCGCGCCGACGGAGAAGCTCCTTCCTTCGGTCCACGTCCATGCGGACTCGAGAGCGGCGAGGAGCTCGTCGAGCCGAGCCCGCAGTATCGGATGATCGGGTTTGTAGAACCGTCCCTGCTTGAAGAGGGTATTCAGCAAACGGAGGACGGCATCGATTGCAGGCGGCATTCGTTTTTTCCACGAGTGCGAACGAGAGATCGGTCTGGAACGGATCTCCTCTTCTCAGGTCCGAGACGCCGGTCCGGAGAAGACCCGCCGGATCCCCTCGCGGAACGGGACCAGGGGCGTCTCGACGAGGGAAGACGCGGCGTTTTCCGCGCACACATTGTCTTCGCCCAGCATCGTCAGTTGATCGACAGTCACGGGCGGCGATGGAAGAAAAATCTCAAAGAGCCTCGCCGCGGGACGGACGAACGGGATCGGGACGTGAACGAACGAGCGGCGGCGTCCCAAGGCCTTCGCGATTTCCTCGACGATTTGATCGAGCGTGAGGACGTCCGGGCCGCCGACCTCGAAGGTCCGGCCGGCGTGGACGTCATCCGTCGCGCGCGCAAGACAAGCGGTCATGTCGTCGACATAGACCGGCTGGAACCGGCTCTTTCCGCTGCCCAAGACCGGCACGGCCGGCGAGAGCCGGATCACGTCGGCCAGCCGGGTGGTGAAATCGTCCCCCGGACCATAGACGAGCGACGGCCTGAGGATGGTCCAGGAGAGGCCCGAAGCCCGGACAAGCTCCTCGGCTCTCCACTTGGTCTGGTGGTACCGGGATGGGGCGTTGGGGCGCGTGCCGAGCGCGCTCTGGAAGACGAAGCGTCTCGCGCCGGCCCGGACGGCCGCGGCCAGGATGTTTTCCGTTCCCCGGACGTGGATCCCCTCGAACGTCGCTCCCCGAGCTTCCTGGATGATGCCTACCAGGTGGATGATCGTATCGGCCCCCTCGGCGGCGCGGGCGAGGGAGACCGGCTCCGCGATATTGCCCGTGATCGTCTCGACATCCGGTCCCAGGACGCGGCGCGCCTTCTCCGCGTCCCGAACGAGGGCGCGGACGGGCTTCGCCTCCGCCGCCAACCGCCGGACGAGATTCGAGCCGATGAATCCTGTGGCGCCTGTGACGAGAATCACGGCCGTGTCGCCTCGCACAATCCCTTCTGGCGGAATGATACGCCCCCGCCGAACCGGTTGCAACGAGCCGCCCGGTCCGGCGCATTTCTCTTGCGCCGACGGGAATCGTCGGGGATAAAATGCCTGCAAGACCGCCGTCCGGGAACGCGCGGCCGAAGCGCGACCGGATGGCCCGCGACTATACGGTCCGGCGGAGGAGTTTTGCTGTGCGTGAAACGGAAACCCGCATCGTTGTCTACACCGAGGCCGGGTCGGAAGGAGCTTCGCCCGGGATCGCCGGCAAGTTCCTTCAGCTTCGCTGGCGCGGCCTGGAACACCTGATCTTTTCCCCGGCGGCGCTTCACGGCTACCACACTCAGATCCTCGCCCGCTTCGTCGAAGAGCGCGGCATCCCCCATCACCGGACCGGCGACCAGTCCCTCGCCGTTGACTCGCCGGATCTCGACGTGATCGGAGGCGGCCGGTTCCGCGTGGACCAGGGCGGGACGACGCTCGATCTCTGGGACAATTCCCAGGCCTTCGGGCGCTTCGACGAGCGGGGACTCGCCGGGAGAATCGCCGCGGCCGATCACCCCTGGAATCGCTTTTCCGTCAACATCGCCTGACGCGCGGCCCGCGGGGATGGGGAACGGATGTCAGATGAGGCGGAGCGAGAGACGCCCCTCACGGTCCCGTTCCACCCGTGTCCCGAACGGCGCGCTTTGCCGGTTCAGGGTCTCAGTGAGCCAGCGGGCCTCTTCCTCCGATCCCCGGTCTAGGCGGAAGCGCCGCCGCCGGACGGGAACCATCCGAAGCCGAGAAAGGGTCCCGCTTGCGGCGTCCAGGCTGACGAAGTAGAGGAGCCCGAGATCGGGCCGGAACTCCGCCCGCCCCCCGATTCCCTCGTAGTCGTTGATCAGATCGCCGCAGCCGTAGAGGATCGGTTTTCCTCTGTAGACCTCTATTCCTTTCGGATGGTGGGACGAGTGGCCGTGGACGACGTCCACGCCGGCCGCGTCCACCAGCCCGCGGGCGAACGTCACATGCTCCCGCCGGACCTGGAAGCCCCAGTTGTCTCCCCAGTGAATGGACGCGACGACGATGTCCCCTTTCCGCTTCGCGTTGAGGATCATGGCCGCGATCCGGCGGGTTGTTCTAGCGGAGAAATCCGGCAGGAAGTTCACGCCGGGACGGTCGGCTCTGGCCGCCCAGTCGCGAGGGATCCCGCTGTCCTCCGACCCGAACGAGAATACGAGGACCCGTCCCTTTCCGGAGACCTCGATAACGGCCGGGGACTCCGCCTCGCGGTGGCTTGGGCCCGCGCCCGCCGTCCCGATCCCTGCCCGGCGGAGCCTCTCCAGTGTTTCGGCGAGCCCGGCGGCTCCCCAGTCGAGGACATGATTATTGGCGAGGGCACAGCAATCGATCCGCCCAGCCGCGAGGCAGGGGACGTTTGCCGGATTCATCCGGTAGTGGATGCCCTTCCGCTTCGAGAAGTCGTTGCTCGTCGTAACGGCCGTTTCGAGGTTCACGATCCGGACGTCGGAAGCCGCCCGCGCCAGCTCCTCCAGCGCGTCTCCCCAGATGTAGGCATTGTCCACGGGCCTGGGAATCGGGCCGTTCACTTTCTCGGCGAGATCCACGTACCGGCGGGCGTCCTTGACGTGGGGTTCGTTGAGGATGGGATCGCCGGGACGGGAAAGGACCTGATCGATCCCCCGGCCGGTCATCACGTCGCCCCCGAGGAAGAGCGTCCGGAGAGCGGCCCCGCCCGGCGGGCGCTCCTCAGCGCGTCTCTTGCCGCTCGAAGCCGCCGCCGGGACCGGACCTCCCAGGGCGACGAGCGCCGCTCCCGCCTGAAGCAGAAATTCGCGACGATTCATGGATCAACTCTACATCAGCTCTCGCCCAATGATCCCGGATATTTCCTCACCCAAGCGGGCGGGGAAAGCTGAGGCGGAAGAGTAGGTTGTAGTCGAGCTGTTCGCAAAGGAGCCGCTCGCTTCGGACGGTGTAGAGGACTTGCAGGAGAAGGGCGCGAAGGAGCTTTTCCGGAGGGACTCCCGGCCGGCCCACGAACACTCTGGGAACACTCTGGGACGTTGATGCATTTAGGGCAAAACCCTTAACAATCGACAAAGGAAGAGATCGGGTGCTCTGCAGTCTGACACTATGCACTAAATGCATCAACGTCCCAGAGTGTCGTCCAGAATCCCTCCTAGCCGCCCTTTTCCAAACGTACCCCATCAGTACCCCATCAGGTACCCCATCCGGGACGTTGCCAAATTGTGCAACATATGCTAGGGTCGGGGCATGCCGAG